>JBBRGM010000017.1:0-23982 GCA_038240725.1 Burkholderiales bacterium
TGATCGTTCGTCGGCATGCAGGTCGACTGCAGGACAAAAACATCTTTGCCGCGAACGTTTTCCATCAACTCGACCATCACTTCGCCGTCGCTGAATCGGCTGACCGTCGCGCGCCCCAGATGAATGTTCAGATGGTGTACCACTTCAGCGGCGAGCTTGGGGTTCGCGCTGCCGGTAAACACCATCAAATTATCGTAGGCCATGGGAAGGCTGGATCTGGAAACTCGAGACTGGTAGCAAAACTTGCAGCGCGTCTACTTGAACCAACGCGCGCCATCGATTGACTTTTCAACTGCAACTAAACAACTACGATCCGGTGCGAATTTGATCCGGCTACATCGACCGCCAAACTACATGCGGCGATAACCGCATCGAACCGAAAACATCGAACACTGAGTGGCTGGGGAGGTAGGGATCGAACCTACGAATGCCGGAATCAAAATCCGGTGCCTTACCACTTGGCGACTCCCCAGAATTTTTCCCGGATCGAAAGCTTTAGCCAACCTGCGATCAGTTAATCCAGTCGTACAACGGATGCCGGAGCAGCCCTTCCGCAACGAATCCATGCATACCTGCGGGGCGCTGTTCCAACACGGCGCGAGCGCACGATTCAGATTCGAACGGACAAAACACGCACGCACCTGAACCCGTCATCGCCGCCGTCCCAAACTGCTGAAGCCATTCAATATGGTGCGCCACGTCCGGATAGCGCCGGCACACCACAGGCTGTAAATCGTTGCGCCCGAACAGGCCATCGAAGGATGCCTGCCGCAGTTCGCATCCCTCTGAAAAGGCGCGTATTGTGACCGTAGAAGGGGTAGGTGTCAATTCAGGATCCGAGAACACGGCAGCGGTAGAAACAGCGACGTTGGGCACCAGAATTATGTACCAGGAAGCGCCGAGATTTACCGCCTGGAGTTGCTCGCCGATCCCTTCGCCGAGTGCGTTGCGGCCGAACACGAACACCGGCACATCTGCGCCGAGCTCGAGCGCCCAAGCCTGCAGTTCGCCGCGCTCAATCCCAAGTTGCCAAAGGACATTCAGCGCGATCAACGTGGTTGCGGCATCTGAGCTGCCGCCGCCGAGCCCGCCACCCATCGGCAGGCGTTTGGTGACCTCGATATCGACGCCGAGTGCGCAGCCCGTCTTTTGCTGCAGCAGCCGCGCAGCGCGAACGCACAGATCGGTGGCCGCGGGCACGCCGGGCAGATCGCTCGTCCGCTGCACCTCGCCGTCGGAACGCCGTCGGAATCGCAACGTGTCGCCATAGTCGACGAACCGGAACAGTGTCTGCAGCGTGTGATAACCGTCGGGACGCCGGCCGGTTACGCGAAGAAACAAATTGAGCTTGGCTGGCGCCGGGCAGACGAGCTCGTCGCTATCGGCCATCGATCTTCCATTCGTCCACGACCAGCCGCATGCGCATGTTGTCGCCGATGACGTCCATCTTCGAGGGCAGTCCGGCGACGCCGGCCGGTGTCCAATCCAGGTATACGACTTTCCACCCGGTCTGCTGGATCGACTGCGGACGGCCTTCCGCATCGCGTTGCTCGTCGATCAGCTTCAGGCTCGGCGCAGGCAGACCGCGCACCCAATATTGCAGGCTATCCAGCGGCAGGTCATAGCCGAGCAGCTCCTGCGCAAGTCCGGTGAGATCGCGTGCGCGATGCTCTTTGCCATCCGAGGTGACCAGCAGCGCATTACCGGGCGTCTGGCGAAGATGCGCGACCGCGGCGCCGATCGGCGAGTAGAGCCAGACTTCATCGTTCGCCGATGCGTGTTGCCAGCGGATACGACCCGGATAAGCACCGCGTTCGACACGCACGTTGACGCGGCCATTCAGCGCAAATGCATCGAGCTCCGCCGGCGCAACGGAGACCGTCGCTTTCGGCGCTGTCGCACAGCCGGAAATTAAAAGCGCGCACAGCCAGATGGCTGCGCGCGCCGCGCACCTTGATTTGTTCACGCTATTAGCGCAGGGGTTTGCTCACGCTGTCAGCGCAGGTACCGCTTCATCGTGGCCTGCAGCATCTCGTTGTCCGGATTGCCTTGCGAGGCGTCGCGCCAGACTTTCTCAGCATTCTGCTTCTCGCCTGCCGCCCACAGCACTTCGCCGATGTGCGCAGCGATTTCCGGGTCGTGGCGTTTCGCGAAAGCTTGATTCAAATAGTTGAGTGCCTCTTTCGTATTGCCCATGCGATACATCACCCAGCCCATGCTGTCGAGGATGAATGGGTCTTCCGGCGACAGCGCCAGCGCTTTTTCGATGTATTGCTTGGCTTCCGGCAACCGTGTGGTGCGATCTGCCAGCGTGTAGCCGAGCGCGTTGTACGCCTGTGCATGATCAGGCTTGATCTTGATCAGCTTGCGCAGATTGGTTTCGACGACGTCGATCTTATCCAGCTTCTCCGCGGCCATCGCGGAGTCGTATAGAAGATCGGTCTGATCGGGTTGCTTCTCAAGCGCCTTGTTCAGCACATCGAAAGATTGCTGATAATCCTTTGCCTCCCGAAGTAGTTGCGCTTCGGCCTGCACCAGCAGCGCGCGCTGCTCGTCCGTTGTCGTCTTGACGTTCTGCAAATACTCGCGTGCTTCGGCGACCTTGTTCTGCCGGCCGAGCAAAAACGCGTAGCGCGCTTGCGCGGCAACGTACTGCTCGCCCCCGGTTACGCCGGAGTAATATTTCGCGGCTTCGTCGTATTGCTTGCGTTCTTCCGCGATCTGTCCGAGATAGAAGCGCAACGCATCCGGATCGCGATACTTGAGCTCGAGACCACGTTTGAGCGACGCAGTCGCAGCGTCGTAGTCCGTCATCTGCAACGACAACAGTCCCATCGTTACGACGATGTCGGCATTGGTCGGCTGGTCGTCGAGCAAAATCTGATATTGCTCGCGTGCCTCTTTCAGCTGCTTGTTGCTGATCATGAGACGCGCATAATTGGTCCGGACTTCACGCGTCTTCGGATAGGTCTGCAGGAAACCCTTCAGATATTCCATTGCCTTGGCGGTGGATTCGCGCTGCTGCAGAATCTGCGCGTTGAACAGCGCGCCGAATTCCCAATCGGGCTTGAGCTTGAGCGCTTCTTTGATTTCCGAGCTGGCGAGCTCCGGCTTGTTCGCCGACAACGCGGCTTGCGCGACTGCGAAATGCGCTTCGGGCAACTGCGGATAATCTTTCGCCAGATCGCGCGTCACATTGAGGACGGCGTTGCGATCGGCGTGCTTGGCCAGCAGCTGATGCAACTGCATGAAGCCGGAGCCGACGTTGCCATCCGCAGTCAGCAAAGATTTCAGATACGGCTTGGCTTCGGTCAGCTTATCGCTGTTGACCAGCAGCGCGGCCAGAGCCTGCCGCGCGTGCACGTCTTGTTTGTCGAGCTCGGCCCACAACCGTGCCGAGTCCAACGCAAGCGACTGCAATCGGCCGTAAGCCGCGATCTCGGTCGCGCGTTTGGCCAAACGCGGATCGCGCGTCGTCTTCGCCATTTCCAGATAGCCTTGAGCCGAAAGCTGAAGGTTGCCGCGTTGTCCCGCAATTTCAGCGAGCAGGAACTTAAACAGCAAATCCTGGTTCAGTGTGTAGTCGGGCAGATTTCCACGCAGAGGCGTATTGCCGAAAATTGCGCGTGCGCGCTGCTCCAGACTCTGCGTATCGCTTTCGTCGTCGGCCGGCGGAAGGCCGTCGTCGTCGCCGATCGGCATGCTGCTATCCGCCGATGCGGTGTGCGACAGCCGCAGGGTTGGCGCGCCGACCTGCGCGGGTTGCTGCGCGCAGGCAGTCAAGGCTAACGCGAGCAACGTGATCGGGACGAGGTGCTTCGACATGGCGTAATCCTGGAAGTGTTTTCAGTTTCGGGTAAGCCGCGCATTGCCGCAGCGCTTACTCCGTGGGGGTACGCCGCAACGGGCGAACGGTAGTTGTGTTTGCCGGCTTCTCTCTGCGAGCCAGTTTAGGTATATTTGCGGCGCGTCTCAAGTCGAGCTTGAGCCCTGGCCGACCGCCGGTGCACTCGACTGCAGGCTGAAGCCGCGATTCATCTTCGCGCCCTGGAAATAAAACGCAGTGCGCTCAAGGTGTAGGGCGGCAAAGCCTGGAACAAAGTTCCATCCGGGACAGCAGATTCGACCGCACCTTCCTGGACATTCACAGCTACTTTACTCCCTACCGATACCCATGGCGGATTCAGCGACACCTATTGCAACGGGCGCGGACATTACTGTCCAGGCGCACGGATTGTCGCGCAGCTTCAACGGCAATCCAGCCGTGCGGGGCGTGGACATCCAGCTCAAACGCGGGGAGGTGCTTGGGCTGCTCGGTCCGAATGGAGCGGGCAAGACGACCACTATGCAAATGCTCACCGGCAATCTGGCGCCGTCGACGGGCACGATCAGCATCTGCGGTGTAGACCTGCTCGAGCAGCCGACGTCCGCCAAGTCTCGGCTAGGATATCTACCGGAAGTCCCGCCGCTGTACAAAGACCTGACCGTCGATGAATTCCTTCGCTTCGCCGGTCGCTTGCATCGCGTACCGCGCGCGCGGCTGGACCAGGCGGTAGCGCGCGCCAAAAGCCGCTGCGGCGTCGACGTGGCAGGCGACAAGCTGATCGCAACGTTGTCGAAGGGCTATCAACAACGCGTCGGTATCGCGCAGGCGATCGTCCACGAGCCCGATGTGGTCATTCTCGACGAACCGACTGTCGGCCTGGACCCGAACCAGATACGCGAGATCCGCACGCTCATTCGCGAGCTGCGCGACGAGCACAGCGTCATTTTGTCGACGCATATCCTGCCGGAAGTCGAAGCGGTGTGCGACCGAGTCGAGATCATGCATCGTGGCTCGATCGTGTTTAGCGATTCGATCGAAGTGCTGCGCCGGTTTCGCGGCGGCCAGGCGCTCCGCGTAGGCTTCAAGCGCTCGCCGACGCTGCAGGATATTCAACGACTGCCCGGCGTCACGGCAGCAGAGCCGGTCGATGGCTTCTTTCGCGTCATTCCCGCAGACGGTGCCGATCCGGTCGACGCGCTCGTTCGTGCGAGCGTCGAGCGCAATTGGGGCCTGACTTATCTTGCGCCCGACGCCGCCAGTCTCGAGGATGTATTCGTGCAACTGACCACGGCAGAAGCGGAGCAGCCGAAATGATGATGTTCGTGATTGCCGGGAAAGAACTGCGGCGCTTATTTGCCGCGCCGCTGGCGTGGGTCGTCCTCGCCTGTCTGCAAATCTTGTTCGCATACTTCTTTTTGCTCGGGCTGCAGGCGTTCTACGAGACGCAGTCGCAGATGGCGATGAATCCGGGCGCGCCGGGCTTCACCGCTTACGTCGTCGAAGCCTCTTTCGGCATCGCGCGCATTCTCCTGTTGATGGTCGTACCGCTGCTGTCGATGCGCATGCTGGCGGAAGAGCGGCGCAATCAGACATTGATCTTCCTGCTCTCCGCGCCGGTGTCGATTACCCAGATCGTGCTTGGAAAATTTTTGGCACTGGCGGCGTTTCTCGCAATCGCCATCGGATTGCTGGTGCTGATGTCGCTGTCGTTGTATGCCGGGGGCAAGCTCGATCTCGGCATGCTGGTGGGTAACACGCTTGGATTGTTCTTGCTCTGCTGCAGCTTCGCGGCCGTTGGCTTGTACCTGTCGTCGCTGACAGCGCAGCCGGTGGTTGCAATCGTCGGCACGTTTGCCGCCCTGCTCGTGCTGTGGCTGGTCAACGCGGGCGCTACCGATCCCGCCAGTCCGCTGCACTTGATCTCGCTGATCAAGCATCTCGACACGTTTGCGCGCGGCATCGTTGCGCTCAACGACCTCATCTACTACCTGGTGCTCATCGCCTTGTTCCTGCTGCTCTCCATCCGGCGCCTCGACGCCGATCGGCTCCGCGCATGAAGGCCGGTCCGAAGTTTCAAATGCAGATGCTGATCCAGAACGGCATCTTCGCCGTCCTGCTGGTCGCGGCGGCGTGCTTGATCGTGTGGGTGACGAAAGATATTCGCACGCAGTGGGATCTCACCGCGACCCAGCGCAATACGCTAGCCGAGCCGACGCGCAACGTGCTCACCCGCATGCAGGGGCCGATCGTCATCACCGCGTACGCGACGCCGCGTGATGCAACCCAGGGCAATCTGCGCCAGCAGATCAGCGATTTCCTCGAGCCCTACAAGCTCGCCAAGCGCGACATAACGCTGCAGTTCATCGATCCCAACAGCCAGCCGAACGAGACCAAGGCCGCCAACATTCGCATCAACGGCGAGCTGGTCGTTCAGTACGGCAAGCGCTCGGAGCATCTCACCGGGTTGAGCGAGCAGGCGATGGCGAATCTGTTGCAGCGCCTGCTGCGCGGCAAAGAGCAAGTCGTGATGTACGTCACCGGTCACGGCGAGCCCGCATTGGACGGTCGTGCCAACTTCGATCTCGGCGATTTCGGCCAGCAGCTCACGAACAAGGGATTTCGCATCAGCGCGCTGAACTTGGCGGTAGCGCAAGAGGTGCCCGACAACGCCAGCGTTCTAGTGCTGGCAACCGCGCGCACCAAGGCGCAGCCCGGTGAGGTGACAAAGATCAAAGCGTATCTCGAGCGCGGCGGCAATCTGCTGTGGCTCATCGAGCCTGCGCCGCTGTTAGGTATGGAGCCGCTTGCAGAATATCTCGGACTCACCCTGACACCGGGGTCGGTGATCGACCCGCTCGCCAGCAAGCTCGGCGCGCAGCCCACCAACGCACTCGGCACATCGTACGGCGCGCACCCCATTACCGAAAATTTCGCCCTCAACACCATCTACCCAACGGTGCGACGGATCGAAACGAAACCGGAAAACGCGGATTGGCACACGACTCAGCTAGTACAGGTCGCGCAGACGGGTTGGCTGGAAACCGACGACATCAGCAAAGCGGTGCGCTTCGACAAGGATCACGACGTTCCCGGTCCGATCACGATCGCTGTGGCGATGGATCGAACGGTGAAAGACAAAAGTCAGCGTGTCGTTGTTGTCGGCGGCAGCGGCTTTCTCACCAACGCCGCGATCGGTCTGTTGGGCAATCTCGACCTCGGCGTCAACGCTTTGAACTGGCTCGCCCAAGACGAGAATCTCATCACGATTCAGCCGCGCACCGGCTCGGATAGTCAGTTGAAGATGAATCAGACCACGGTGAATATGGTCGGGCTGATCTTCTTGTTCATGCTGCCGGCCGCGTTCCTGTTTACCGGCGGCATGATCTGGTGGCGGCGACGCCGCGGATGATGCGGCGTCTGAGGCGGCGATGAAACGCGGTTGGATAATAAATGGAGGCTTGCTGCTCGGCGTCGCGGCGCTCGCTGCGTACGCGTGGCATCAAAGCACGCAGCCGAAAGAAGTGACGTTTAAGTTGTCGACGCAGATTCCCACTGCGGTGAAGAAGATCGAAGTGGTCCCAGCCGGCGGCACCGGTTACGCGGTGGAGAAGCGCGGCGACCTGTGGTTTCTCACCTCACCGATGCAGGCGCGCGCTGATGCCACGCAGGCGCAGCGCCTGCTCGACCTGCTCTCCGCCAGCAGCAAAGAAAAGTTGCCTGCCACGGATCTGAAACCGTTCGAGCTCGACCATCCCGCGGTTGCCGTGAAAATCGACGGTCAGAACTTTGCGTTCGGCACGACGAATCCGCTCACGCAGGAACAATACGTAGCGACGGGCGACGGCGTTTATCTGGTGTCGGCTTATTACGCTTCGCTGATTCCTACGCGCGCAGATCGCATGATCGCGCACACGCTATTCTCGCCTGCCGAGAAACCCGTCGGCTTCACGTTTACCTCGTTTCGCGTCGAGCAAAAAGACGGCAAATGGCTGGTGCAGCCACCCACGGCTGCGGGCAAGGAACAGTCGAGTCAGGACGATCTCAACCGCTGGGCGGACGACTGGCGTTTGAGCGCGAGCTTGCTCACGCAAACATGGACGCCGACTGCGACGCCGGAAACGATCAAGGTCGCGCTCGCCGATGGCAAGACGCTTGCGCTCAATGTTATTCAAAAAGCGCCCGACCTCATCGTCGGCCGCGCGGATGAACGATTGCAGTTTCGTTTTTCCGCAGAGATGAGCAAGCGTTTGCTGGAACCGGATCTCAAGGATCAACCGCGTGCCGGAACTCCCTGAGGTCGAGACCACCCGGCTCGGACTCACGCCGCTCATACAAGGCCAGCGCATCGTCACCGCAGTCGTCCGCCACAGCGGCCTGCGCTGGCCGGTACCGAAAGATTTGCCGCACGTCGTCGCAGGTAGACGCATCGAGAGCGTACAACGCCGCAGCAAATATTTGCTGCTCGACTTGGGCACCGGCTGGCTGATCCTGCATCTGGGCATGTCGGGAAGTCTGCGGGTGGTTCCATCCGACAAGCCGCCGGCAGCTCACGATCACGTCGATCTCGTCCTCGAAAACGGGACGGCGTTGCGTTTGCGCGATCCGCGTCGCTTCGGCGCCGTGCTGTGGCAGGCGGGCGAGCCGGGGCAGCACAAACTGCTCAGCCAGCTCGGACCGGAACCGTTCGATCCCGCGTTCAACGCGGATTATTTGTACAAGCGCACTCGCGGCCGCAGCGCGCCGATCAAGAACGTAATCATGGACAGCCAGGTGGTTTGCGGCGTCGGCAACATCTACGCGAACGAAGCGCTATTTCGCGCCGGTATTCATCCGACGCGAAACGCCGGGCGCATCAGCCGGGCGCGTTACATAAAATTGGTCGACGAGATCCGCAACACGCTGACCGACGCCATCAACGCCGGCGGCAGCTCGCTGCGCGATTTCGTCCACGCCGACGGCAGCGCGGGTTATTTTCAGCATAAGCATTTCGTCTATGGACAGGCAGGCAAACGCTGCGCGCGCTGCAAAGGAACGGTCCGCGCGATTCGGATCGGCGCGCGCTCGTCTTTCTACTGCGTCAACTGCCAGAAATAGCCTCCGCTATCGTTAGTTCGTTTCGTCGTCGTCCTCGCCCCGGCACATCACCGGGACGCTCTCGAAGTGAAACCGCGTCGATTCGCGGTTGTCGCGCAGGTAGGCGTTTTGAATATCGTAGGCCTCCCGCTCGCGCATGAACCAGCGGTAGCAATCGCCGTGCAGACCGTCGAACTTGCCGCTGACGTGCTGCACGTAGTGGACGAGCTCATGCAGCAGAACCGAACGCGCGACCACATTACGCTTGATATCCAGCGATTCGTTGATGAACACGCCGCGCTCCGGCGTATAGAAGCCGCGCACGCCGCACGGACCGCGGCACACGATCGCCTGCATCTGCGCCAGCGGCGCAAGTTGCACGGACGGCAGGCTTGCTGGAACGGGATAACCGGCGAGCGCGTGGATGGCGGCCACGAGCTCGTTCATCAGGATGTACAGATCGTTCGGATCCACGGCTTGCGGTCCACTCTCCGATGCCGGCGCCGATGGAACGGAAGGATCGCACCGGAGCAATTGCGGACGCGGAAGCATGCGCCCCAAACAATCGGTTCGACTTGCCCGATCGCGCGGAGTTTCAGTCTTATGCGGTGGGTTCTTTCTCCGCCATCAAGCTCAGGTATTTCGCTTCGAGCTGTGCCGGCGTCTCGAACACGTCCGGATTCAAAACGATGCAATCGACCGGACACACCTCGACGCATTGCGGAGTCGCAAAATGGCCGATGCATTCGGTGCAGCGCGAAGGCTCGATGACGTAATACTCGACGCCTAGCGAGATCGCCTGATTCGGACATTCAGGCTCGCACACATCGCAGTTGATGCATTCATCGGTGATCAGCAGTGCCATTCGATCCTCGGATTGCCCGTCAAACCTTCTGCATGCGGCGCAGCCGCGGCAGAATGATCGGGTTGACGAAGTGGCTGACGTCGCCGCCCAGCGTAGCGATCTCGCGCACCATCGTGGCGGAGATGAACATGTACTGCTCTCCCGGCGTCAGGAACACCGTTTCGACGTCGGGGTAGAGCTTGCGATTCATGCCGGCCATCTGGAACTCGTATTCGAAATCGGACACCGCGCGCAAACCGCGCAAGATAATGCGTGCGCCGCGCCCACGGAGAAAGTCCATCATCAAGCCGCTGAACCCGACGACTTCTATATTGGGGTGGCTGGCGAGAACTTCATTGGCGATCTCGATTCTTTCGGCGAGACTAAAGAACGGCTTTTTGGTCGGGCTGTCTGCGATTGCGAGCACGACGTGATCGAACAGCGTCGCGGCGCGAAGCACCAGATCCTCATGACCGCGCGTCATCGGATCGAAGGTTCCAGGGTAGACGGCTTCGTTCACGTCGCATTGACCTCGAGTAATTGAAAGTGGACCGCGCCCGCACGGCTCTGCTTGAGCACCTGCCATTGTTGCGGCAGGACGACCGCCGCAGGCGATTCCACGTATACGCGGGCACCGGTCGCAAGATGCGTCGTCAGCCGCGCCAGTACATTGGCTATCGTCGAATCCGCGGCATGCCACTGCCCGAACGGCGGATCGAGAAACAAGACGTCGTAGACGCGGCGATCGCGCGATAAGAATTCTAGCGCATCGGATCGGATGACCTCTATCGTTCCCGGCGCCGCGTCTTTCTGCAGCGATGCGGCGCTGGCCTCAAGAGACTCTGCGACACGGCGATCGCGCTCGACCATGATCACCTCACGCGCACCGCGCGATGCTGCTTCGAGCCCGAGCGCGCCACTGCCGGCAAATAAGTCCAGACACGTACAGCCGGTGAGATCCTGGCCGAGCCAATTGAATAACGTTTCGCGCACGCGATCCGGCGTCGGGCGCAGGTCGTCCGCATCGGGGAATTGAATCCAGCGGCTGCGCCAGCGTCCGCCAACGATTCGCACCCGGTTTTCGGGCACGTGTCGCCGGGGACGCGCGCTATTGGCTCGGTTTGCCACCGCCGACTACAACCGTCGCCATGCGCTCAGGATCGATGCGGCGCGTGTACGCATCGCGAATCTGTTCCAGGGTGACCGCCTCGATGCGCGTGGTGAAGGTATCGAGGTAGTCGATCGGCAGCTCATAGAACCCAATCACCGCGAGGTAGTTCAGAATCTTCTGATTGCTGTCGATGCGCAGCGCGAATCCGCCGACGATGTTCTGCTTGGCGCCCTCGAGCTCGGCCGGCGTCGGTCCTTTCGTTGCGAAATCCGACAACACGCCGCGCACCACGCGAAGCGCCTCCTGCGCCTGATCGCTTCGCGTCTGCAAGCCGATTTGGAATGGCCCTTGTTGCTCGAATGGCACGAAGAAGCTGTACACACTGTACGACAGGGCTCGCTTCTCGCGCACCTCGTTGTACAGCCGTGAGGTAAATCCGCCGCCGCCGAGAATGTAGTTGCCGACCCACAACGGAAAGTAATCGGGGTCGATGCGCTTGAGCCCGGGCTGCCCGACCAGAATATGCGCCTGCGCCGAAGGGTGTTCGACATCGCTTTCCAGCGCAGTCGTCAGCGCTCTCACCGGCGCTATCGGCGGCAGCGGCGCGGCAGCCTTCGGCAAATCGCGCGTCAGTTGTTCGGCGATCTCGCCGGCACGTGCGCGCGTGATGTCGCCCATGATCGCCACCACGGCGACGTCGGCGTTGTAATGCGACTTGTAGAAGCCGACCAGATTCGCACGTGTGAGTTGTGCAATTGTCTTCGGCTCGCCGGTCGTTCTCAGCCCGTACGGATGATCGGCGTACAACAGATGCGCAAATCTGCGCATGACGATCGTTTCGGGCTTGGTATCGGATTCTTTCAGGGTTGCGATCGCGCGCGCCTTCTCCCGCTCCAGGGTCGGCTCCGGAAACGAAGGCGACTGCACGATGCGTCCCATTACATCGAGCGCTTGTTTCTGCTCGGCATCGCTCGACAGCGTCCGCAGTGAGAAGCCTGCGCGATCCGCGTCGAAGGTGGAGTTGAGCATCGCGCCGACATCCGCGAAGCCGCGCGAGATCGCGTCTTCGTTCATGCCCTCGACACCGAGGCGCATCAGACGCTGCGTTACGTTCGCGAGCCCGGACGATTCTACGGCGTCGCGCCCAGAGCCCGCGGGAAATTCCACGCTCACGTCGAGCATCGGCAGGTCGTGACTTTCGACGAACAGCACGCGTGCGCCGCTTGCCGCCACCCATTGTTGAATCGGCAGCGCGGCGTGGCTCGCCAGCGCCGCGGACCATAATACGAGCAACACAGCAATCCGCGACAGCCCGCGACCTGCCACGAAGGCGACACGTTTACGGCAAGCGTTCATGAGTGGCATCGGAAACATCAGTGGCGATGTTCGGGCGCCGGTGCCGCGGCCGGCTTGCGTCCACCGAGCGGTTGCGGACTGAGCACGGCGACCGTCAGGCGGTCGTCGACCAGATAGGTCTTCGCCACCTCCTGCACTTGCGCAGAGGTGACTTCCTTGAGTTTTTTCGCCTGCAGCTCCAGCGAGTCGAACGGCAAACCGGCGTTGTCGAGCGAGCCGAACTCGCGCGCCTGCGCGAACATCGAATCGAGCTGGAACACTTGGTAGGCGGTGACTTGCGCTTTCACCCGTTGCAGCTCATCGGCACTGACGCCTTTGTCGACGATGCGGCGAATCTGCTCACGCACCGCGCTCTCCAGCTCTTCGATGGTTTTGCCCGGCGCCGGCGTGGCATCTATGATGAATTCGCCCGGACCGCGATTGATGCCGTCGTAGCCTGCGCCGACCGAGATCGCCAGACGCGACTCGCGCACGAGCTCGCGATTGAGCCGCGCCGCATCGCCGCCATCGAGGACGGCTGCCAGCATCTCGAGCGCGTACGGCGCCCAATCTTTATCGACGTCGCGCAAGCTCGGCGCATGCCATCCCATCACCAGATAGGGCAGCTCCGCCGGCGCATTCACGATCACCCGCTTGATGCCTTGCTGCGGCGGCTCGGTCTGCGGTTTGCGCCTGGGCAGCAGCCGCGCGGGTATCGGACCGAAGTGTTTTTCCGCTTCGGCGAAAACCGCCTCCGCCGACACGTCGCCGACGACGACCAGGGTTGCGTTGTTCGGCGCGTACCACGCGTTGTACCAATTGCGAGCATCCTCGTAGGTCAAGTTTTCCAGATCGTTCATCCAGCCCACGACCGGCGTACGGTACGGGTGCGCCTCGTAGGCGGTCGCGCTGCGAGCTTCGTATACCAGCGATTTCGGCTGATCGTCCGTGCGCAATCGCCGCTCTTCCATAACGACGCGGATCTCGCGCGAGAACTCAGCTTCGGACAGGATCAGATTCGCCATTCGATCGGCTTCGAGCTTGAGCGCCAGCGGCAGCTTCGACTTGTGCAGTTGCTGGTGGTACACCGTCGCATCCTTGTTGGTGAAGGCGTTGTCGCGGCCGCCGGCGCGCGCAATCGCCCGCGAGAATTCGCCGGACGGGACGTCCTTCGTGCCCTTGAACATCATGTGCTCGAGCACGTGCGCAACGCCGGTGGTGCCGTTGACTTCGTCCATGCTGCCGGCGCGATACCACACCATACAAGCGACCACCGGCGCACGGCGATCCTCCTTCACCAGGATCTTCATCCCATTCGGCAGCACGTGTTGCTGCACGTCGGCATAGACCGTGGCGCAGGCGCACCAGGCAGCCGCGGCAATCAACGCACGAACCGTCATCGTGTTCGAGACCATAAGGTAGCTATCCGCTTCCTGAAGACGTGGACTGTTAGAATTGCTTCCGGGTGCAGCCCGTTCTGGATTCGCACGAACGGGAGCTGCAGTATTTCATTACGGCCGCGCGGGCTGCTTCTTGTTATTAGCGTGCAGCATGATGTGCACGCCGGCGGTCTCACCACTTTGACTTGCCTCAAGTATGTTGAGTTTCCTGAAGAGTAACAAGGGTGATCGCCCGCAGCCGGAATCCACTGACGCGGACAAACCGGCGGATAGCGGCGGCTGGCTGTCGCGCCTGAAAGCCGGCTTATCGGCGACGCGCGGAAAGCTGAGCAGCCAGTTGTCAGCGGTGCTCGGCCGTCACGCCAAGATCGATGAAGCGCTGTTCGAGGAGCTCGAAACGCTGCTGCTGTCCTGCGACGTTGGCGTCGCCTCTACGCAGTATCTGCTCGACCAGGCGCGCAAACGCGCAGGCCGCGACCGCCTCACCGATCCGGCGGATTTGAAACGCGTTCTTCGCGATGGTCTGGAGGATTTGCTGCGTCCGGTCGCGCAGCCGTTATCGATTGCCGGCCATCGGCCATTCGTGATGCTGGTCACCGGTGTAAACGGGTCCGGCAAGACGACTTCGATCGGCAAGCTTGCGAAGTATTACCAGAGTCAGGGCAAATCGGTGATGTTGGCTGCTGGCGATACGTTTCGCGCGGCTGCAGTCGAGCAACTCAGGACCTGGGGCGAGCGCAACAACGTGCCGGTTATTTCGCAGGAGAAAGGCGACTCTGCCGCGGTCATCTTCGACGCGCTGCAATCGGCGCAAGCACGGGAGATCGACATTCTGATTGCCGATACCGCTGGACGGCTGCCGACGCAACTGCACTTGATGGAAGAGCTGAAGAAGGTGAAGCGTGTGATCGCGCGCGTGATGCCCGACGCACCTCACGAAATCATGCTCGTGCTCGATGCCAACACCGGCCAGAACAGTATCAGCCAAGTCCGCGCCTTCGACGCCGCGCTGGGTCTGACCGGCCTCACCATCACGAAACTGGACGGCACCGCGAAGGGCGGCGCGATCGCCGCAATTGTGCGCGAGAATCCGATCCCGGTTCGTTTTGTCGGCGTCGGCGAAGGCATCGACGATTTGCGACCGTTCGACGCCAAGGAATTCGCCGATGCCGTGTTCGATTGATGCGCCTGCAGCCCAAGCCGATCGAGTGACCGCCACGCCTTTCATTGTCCCGTGATCAGCTTCAGTCGCGTCTCCAAGCGTTACGCCGGAGGCTTCGAAGCGCTGAGCGATGTCAGCTTGAACGTCTCCGAAGGCGAACTAGTACTGATCACCGGTCACTCCGGCGCGGGCAAGAGCACCCTGCTGAAACTGATGGCGGCGATCGAGCTGCCGAGTTCCGGCACCGTCTTGGTCGGCGGGCAAAACCTGGCCAAGCTGAAGTCCACCGGTGTGCCGTTTCTGCGGCGCAAGTTCGGCATCGTGTTTCAAGACCATAAGCTTCTGCACGACCGCACCGTCTTTCAGAACGTTCTGCTGCCGCTGCAGATCGCGGGATTCGAAGCGCGTGATGGCGCGCGTCGGGCCCGCGCTGCGCTCGACAAAGTCGGTCTGCTGACCAAAGAGAAAGCGATGCCGGTCACGTTGTCCGGCGGCGAGCAGCAGCGTGCCTGCATTGCGCGCGCCGTGGTGAATCGTCCTTCGGTGCTGCTGGCGGACGAGCCGACCGGCAACCTGGATGAAGACTACGGTCGCGATATCGTCGATCTGTTCTGCGATTTTCATCAAGTCGGCGCGACCGTCGTTATCGCAACGCACGACCGGTTGGTTGCCAACCAGCTCAAGGCGCGCACGGTGCATCTGGCTCAAGGGCGCATCGCAGAGTGAGAGGCTGGTTACGGGACCACCGTCGGGCAGTATTGGACGCGGCCGCCCGGCTCGCCGCAACGCCGATGGCTTCACTTCTTAACATCCTGGTCATCGGCGTGGCTTTAAGTCTCCCCGTCGGCGTCTACCTTGTCCTAGCACAGGTGCAATCGCTCACTCGGCAGCTCTCCAGCGATCCTCAGATCAGTATTTTTCTGGCGCTGGAAGCGGACGATAACGACGCTAAAGCCATCGAACAAAAGCTGCAGCGCGACGTCGAGATCGGCACCTTCCGCTTCATTCCGCGCAGCCGCGCCTTGGCGGAATTGAAGCGCAGTGCGGGCTTGTCGGATGTTTTGAACGACCTCAAACAGAATCCGCTGCCCGACGCGTACGTAGTAACCGCAAAAGACAACCGCCCGCAGACCTTGGAACGCCTGCGGGACGAGGCAGCGAGGTGGCCGAAGGTGGCGCACGTGCAACTGGATTCGGAGTGGGCGCGCAAACTCGACGCGGCATTGCGGCTGGGCCGGACCGCTGTATTCGTGCTCGGGGTTCTGCTGTCCGGCGCGCTGATCGCAATCACGTTCAACACGATTCGGCTGCAGATCTTGACGCGCCATGAGGAGATCGAGGTCACCAAGCTGATCGGCGCCACGCACCCGTTTATCCGCAGGCCGTTTCTGTATTTCGGGGCACTTCAAGGCATCGCCGGCGGTCTTACTGGGTGGGCGATCGTGACCGTGGCAGCCTACTTTTTGAACCGCGACCTAAGCGAGCTGGCGGCGCTCTACGGTACGGCGTTTCAGTTACAGGCTTTGCAACCGAGAGATGGTCTGACACTGCTGTTTTTCTCTGCTTTGCTCGGCTGGTCGGGCGGCTGGCTCTCGGTATCGCAGCATCTCTGGCGGCAACAACCCGTATAGCCGACTAGATCAGTCGGGAACTTCCTTGGGCATTGGCACTCGAAATACAAGAGTGCTAAAGTGCCGGCAAGTTGTCTAGGAGGACATAGTTAATGATCAAGACTTTACCTGTAAATATTCCGCTGCCTTCGATGGCAGGGAGCCTGGAAGGCTACATTCAAGCGGTGAACCGGTTTCCGCTTCTGACCGCAGAGGACGAAGTTCGCTACGCTTTGCAGTACCGCGACCAGGGCGACATCGAAGGTGCCCGCCAGATGGTGCTGTCACATCTGCGTCTCGTGGTATCCATCGCGCGCGGCTATCTGGGCTACGGGCTGCCGCACGCCGACTTGATTCAAGAAGGCAATGTCGGCCTGATGAAGGCCGTCAAGCGATTCGATCCGGATCGCGGCGTTCGGCTGGTTTCGTTTGCCGTGCATTGGATCCGCGCCGAGATCCACGAGCACATTCTGCGTAACTGGAGAATCGTCAAGGTCGCCACGACCAAGGCGCAGCGCAAGCTGTTTTTCAACTTGCGCAGCATGAAGAAGAGCCATGGCGCGCTGACGCGGCAAGAAACCGCAGACATGGCGAAGGCGCTGAACGTCAAGACCACCGACGTCGCGGAAATGGAAACGCGGCTCGGCGGCCAGGATGTCGCGCTGGAGCCGTTGTCGGACGACGAGGAAGACAGCTTCGGACCGATCTCATACCTGTCGAATCCCGATGAAGAGCCGGGCCACATCCTCGAGACGGAACAGGACGAGCGGTTACGCAGCCAAGGATTGGCGCAGGCGTTGTCGAGCCTCGATGCGCGCAGCCGCCGGATTATCGAAGCGCGCTGGTTGCGCGAGACCGACACTGCGACGTTGCACGAGCTGGCTGGTGAGTTCGGCGTTTCTGCCGAGCGCATTCGTCAGATCGAATCGCAGGCCATGAAGAAGATGCGCGCGTTGATTCCGGCTGAAGCCGTTTAAGCGTTCCAGCGTTAGAACAGAAAACGCCGCCCTCGGGCGGCGTTTTCATTGGTGGCGAGCATTGCTGCGACGAGCCAGTCACGACTTCAACAGTTGGCCGATGTCGTGCGCAAATACATCCGAGCCTTGACCGTAGCTGACGTACAAACGCAAGCGTCCCGCAGGATCGTAAATGTAGGTCCCGGACGAATGATCGACCGTATAGTTAGCCGCGTCGCTGCCGGTATTTTTCTGAATGAGCACCTTGAAGTCCTTCGCGACTTTCTCGGTCTGCTCCGGCGTACCGCGCAACGCGACGAAGCTCGGATCGAACGCGGTTACGTATTGCTTCAGCACCGCTTCGGTGTCGCGCTCGGGATCGGCAGTGATGAGAGCGACCTGCACTTTGTCGCCGTCGGCGCCCAGCTTTTTTACCGCATCGGCCAGCTCGCTCAATGTCGTCGGACACACGTCGGGACAATGCGTGTAGCCGAAAAATACGACGAGAACCTTACCGTGATAATCCGCGAGGGTTCTCCGCTGACCGTTGAAATCGGTGAGCTGGAAATCTTTGCCGAAGTCGGCGCCGGTGACGTCGGTGGAGCGAAACGTCGTCGATTGCGACCCCGATCCGCAACCGGCGAGCACGAGGACAAACGCACACCACAGCAGCCACCAGTTTCGCTTCATGCTGCCCATCGATCAGCCGACGATGCGCCAGTAGTGATCGATCAACAACGCCGCGAACAGAGCAGACAGATAGAAAATCGAATATCGAAACGTGCGGCGAGCAAGCTCGTCGCTGTAGTCGACGTAGATTTTCACCGCGTACCACAAGAATACGCCCCCGAGCACAACCGCGGAGGCGAGATAGATGAAACCGCTCATGCCCGTCGAGAATGGCAGCAGCCCAACGGCAAACAAAATCAACGTGTAGAACAACACGTGCAGGCGCGTGTAGCGATCGCCGTGCGTGACTGGGAGCATCGGAATGCCGGCCTTTGCATATTCGCGCTTGCGATACAGTGCCAGCGCCCAGAAGTGCGGCGGCGTCCACGCGAAGATGATCAGAAACAGCAGCAGCGCATCGGAGGCGATCTCGCCGGTCATCGCGGTCCAGCCGAGCACCGGCGGCATGGCGCCGGACGCACCGCCGATCACGATGTTCTGCGGCGTGAGCGGTTTGAGCACGACCGTGTAGACGACCGCGTAGCCGACGAAGGTTGCCAGCGTCAGCCACATCGTCAGCGGGTTGATCAGAAAATACAGCACAGCCAAACCGGCGCCGCCGATGATCACGGCGAACAACAACGTTTGTCCGGATGTGATCTCGCCCATCGGCAGCGGACGCGCACGCGTGCGCGCCATGATGGCATCGATCGTCTGCTCGACCAGGCAGTTGATGGCAGCCGCAGCGCCCGCAACGAGCGCAATGCCGATCGTTGCGAATAGAACTGCAGACATCGACGGCAAGCCCGGCGTTGCCAGGAACATGCCGATGATAGCGGTGAAAACGATGAGCGAGACGACGCGCGGCTTGGTGAGTTGATAGAACTGCCGCAGCCGTAGTGCCGCAGGTTTGGTCTGAGTGATGGCGGACATCTACGTTTTCAGCGACCGGGGGAAAGACAAAAGTTTAGCATCAAACCGGGCATCGACTCGTCTGCCGCAGGCGCATCGCGACGACGCGGCAGCGATGACAGCATAGCTGGACTGTTCGCACGTCTACGGGGATTCTCATCCAATGCGCGAAACCTTCAGCAGCCGTGTAACGTCCTTCTTGATCTTCGTCGGGTCTGCGTCGCGCGGGTAGCGCATCATGACATTGCCGAGCGGATCGATGATGTAGATGTGATCGCGCACCGATTTGTCTGCGGGAAATTGCGCGACCGCCGCCGAACTTTTGGCCGCGATCACTTGGCGCATACCCTGATATTCGCCGGTCAGCTCGGATGCCGGGCGCGTGTCGTCATCGATCAGCCACGCGCGCTCGATGCGATCCATGTCGGTTCCCTGGGTCAACCGAACTTGGCGCATGGTGTACAGCTTGCGCTGGCACAACACGTCGCACCCGCCGGAATCGACCGTCAGAAAAACCCACTTCCCTTTCAGATCGGCGAAGCTGAACGGCTTGCCGTCCACATGCTGCATGCCGCTGTCGATTACCGGCTTCGGCGGCAACAGCTCGCCATAATTGGTGAACGACGTCGGCTTCCAGAATTGAAATAGCGCGGTCCCGAGTACGATCGGCGAGACGCCGACCAGAATGACCAGATACAAGGCGCGCCGGGATTTACGCGGTAGGTGTTGTTCGTTTGCCATTTAAGACCACATACAAAATGATGGTGACGATACTCAACGAAAACCATTGCAGCGCATAGGCGCGATGCCGGTCGATACCGACATCCGGCCGGCGCCATTCGCGGATCAGCCCATCGCCCAGATCGTTCTGCTGACGAACCATGATCGGCTGCAGTTCCACATCGTAAGCGGTGCGAAAGCGATCCACCGTGAGATTTTGCCAAACTCGGCCGGCTCGAATCTGATTGGACAACTCGAACACCGGTGGATTGCCCGGTAGCGCCACGCCTTGAACCGTCACAAGTCCGGCCGGCGTGACGACCGGCGGCAAGTGAGTACGCTGCGCGGTCGCCGAGATCCAGCCGCGATTGACCAGTAGATAGCGTGTGCCGCCGTCGAGCTTCAACGGCGATACGATTTCGTATCCGGCGACGCCCTCGTGCACGCGGTTATCGAGGTAGACTGTTCGCGCCACGTCGAATTCCCCGCGGCTTTCCACTGAGTGATAGAGCAGATCGGCTGCATTCAGAGGTGTCGCGCCGATGTGCACCGATGGTTGCTTCGCTGCGCGCTCGATCTCCTGCTGCAATGCTATTTTCCCGGCTGCACGATTGAGCTGCCAGTTGCCCAGCGCGGCAGTTAGTATCACGGTCGCTATTGCTGCCAGCGTAGGAACCACGCGCGGACGAAAACTGAAACCAAGCGGCATCGCTCTAGTCCGACCGGCAATGGAACGGGCGGTTTGTGCTATTCCGCGTCCTCACAATGCGCTCGCAGGAAAAGGGTTTCGAGATGCGAATTCTGGTAATTGCAATGCTGGTCGTGATCGTTGGAAGCCTCGGTTCGGCACTCTGGTTTCTGATTCGCGACAAGGGTGATTCCGATCGTACCGTCAAAGCGCTGACCGTGCGTGTGATGCTATCGCTTGGGCTGTTTCTTCTGTTGATGGCCGGTTACTACTTCGGCTTCATTCCGAAAACCGGACTGCACTGACCGCGTCGCTCGCCGGTGGGCGTGTCGGCGGCGCAAAAGAACACGCCGCACCTCTCGTGGTGGTGCGGCGTGGCGCTTCTGCCCGCGTGAAGGCGGGTCTCCCCCCTTCTGAGTTCGTCTTAGAGCCAGTACACCAGCACGAACAGCAACAGCCAAACCACGTCCACGAAGTGCCAGTACCAGGACACTGCTTCGAATCCGAAGTGATGCTCGGGCGTGAAGTGGCCTTTCATACTGCGTACGAGAATCACGAACAGCATCAAAGTGCCGAGCGTGACGTGAAAGCCGTGAAAGCCGGTGAGCATGAAGAACGTCGCGCCATATGCGCCGGACTCCAGAGTCAGATTCAGCTCCGTGTAGGCGTGGTGATATTCGTACGCCTGCAGGAACAGGAACACACACCCCAATGCGACGGTGAGGGCCAAGCCGATATTGAGTTGCGTGCGGTTGTTCTTCTTCAGACCCCAGTGCGCCCACGTTACGGTAGCGCCGGAAGACAACAGGATGAGCGTGTTGATCGCGGGAATGCCCCACGCGCTCATCGGCGAGAACGCCGTTTCCAATCCGGGGCCGACGGTGGGCCAGCCGCCCTTGAACGCCGGCCACAGCTGCTCGAGCGTTTGCCCGGATGCAAGGCCTGGGACCGAGAGCACTCGCATGTAGAACAGGGCACCGAAGAACGCCGCAAAGAACATCACTTCGGAGAAGATGAACCAGCCCATTCCCCAGCGGAACGACGCGTCGACCTGCTGGTTGTATTTGCCACCCTGGCTTTCGTGTATGACTGTGCCGAACCAGCCGAACAGCATGTAGGTCAGCACCGCTAGGCCGGCGCACAGCACCCATGGTCCCGCCGCAGCGCCATTGAGCCAAAGCGTCGCACCGATGGCCATCAGCAGCAGCGCGATCGATCCGAAGATCGGCCAGCGCGACGGCTCCGGTACGAAGTAGTGACCGGTCTGAGTACTCATTTATCGTTCTCCCTGTTATCCCGAATAACTCATCTTGCGCGTGGCACTACCGCGTGACTACCCGCACGATCGTCACCAGCATCAGTACAAACAGCACGGCGCCGATGATGCCGGCTATAACGATCTGCATCGGCTTGATCGTCACCGCATCGCGATCGTGTTGGCGACCGCGCCGAATTCCGAGAAACGACCAGAACACCGCCTTCGCCACTTGCCCCATGCTCGCTTTTTTCGCGACGGCGGGAGCATCTGCATCGGGTTCGGTCATCTTATGATTTCAGCCCGGCTTCGGCCCGGCTCCGTCGACTTTAAAAAATGTATAGGAGAGCGTGACCGTGTGCACGTCTTTCGGCAAAGTCGAGTCCAGCAGGAACACGACCGGCATCTCGCGCGTTTCCTGCGGCTTCAATTCCTGCCGCGTAAAACAAAAACATTCGAGCTTCTTCACGTATGCCGCGGCGAGCTGCGGTCCATAACTTGGAATCGCCTGCCCGAACACCGACTCGTTCGAGGCGTTTTTTACTTCGAAGACGACGTGTACGAGCTGGCCCGGATGCACCTTGAGCGATTTGGTCAGCGGACGGAACGACCAGGGCAGCTCGCTGCGCAGATTGGCGTCGAATTGGAACGTCACCTCGCGGCTCGTGTCGACCTGCGTGTTGACCGCGACCACATCCTTGGCCTGCAGTTGATTGAGGCCCGCCACCTCGCAGATCTTGCTATAGAACGGCGCCAATGCGAAGCCGAACCCGAACATGCCGAGCGCGACGACGAACAACTTGATCAGCAATCCGCGATTCTGCGACTTGTCGCTCATGGCCAGAACCAGTGACGCACGATGACGCCGACGAAGAACACGAGCACGACCGACCCCAAAATCAGAGCAGTCTTCAGATTCCGCGACACGTCAGTGCAAAAACCAATTGAACGAACTAAGGCTCGAGGCAACACGTGCCACCTCGAGCCGCTTTGTTATTTGACCAGCGGCGGGGTTTCGAAGGTGTGATATGGCGCCGGCGATGGCAGCGTCCATTCCAGGCCTTCTGCGCCTTCCCACGGTTTGTCGGCGGCCATCGGGCCGCCGCGGATGCACTTCACCACGATGTAGAGGAAGAGCAACTGCGACAAACCAAACCCGAATGCGCCGACAGTCGAGATGCGATTGAAGTCGGTGAATTGCAGCGCGTAATCGGGAATGCGGCGCGGCATCCCTGCGAGTCCGAGGAAATGCTGGACGAAGAAAGCCATGTTGAAGAAGATGAACGAGGCCCAGAAGTGCACTTTGCCCAAGGTCTCGTCATACATGTGACCGGTCCATTTCGGCAGCCAGTAATAGACACCGCCGAACATCGCGAACAGCGCCCCCGACACCAGCACATAGTGGAAATGCGCAACCACGTAGTAGGTGTCCTGCGCTTGCACGTCGATCGGCGTAATCGCCAGAACCAGTCCGCTGAAACCGCCGACGGTGAACAGGAAAATAAAGCCGATCGCGAACAGCATCGGGGCCTCGAACGTCATCGAGCCCTTCCACATGGTCGACACCCAGTTGAATACTTTCACGCCGGTCGGCACCGCAATGAGCAACGTCGCGTACATGAAATACAACTGTCCTGCGACCGGCATACCGACGGTGAACATGTGGTGCGCCCATACGACGAACGACAACACCGCGATCGCGGCCAGCGCATATACCATTGACGAATAGCCGAACAGCGGCTTTCTCGCGAACGTCGGAATGATTTGCGAGACGATACCGAACGCCGGCAAGATCATGATGTAAACCTCCGGATGCCCGAAGAACCAGAAGATGTGCTGGTACATCACCGGATCGCCGCCGCCCGCGGGGTTGAAGAAGTGCGTGCCGAAATGGCGGTCGGTCAACACCATTGTGACGGCGCCTGCCAGCACCGGCATCACCGCAATTAACAGGTATGCGGTGATCAACCAGCTCCAGACGAACAGCGGCATGCGCATGAGCGACATGCCCGGCGCCCGCATATTGAGAATGGTGGTCACGATGTTGATCGAGCCCATGATCGACGACGCGCCCATGATGTGCAGCGCGAAGATCGCCATGTCCATCCCCGGGCCCATCTGAATCGACAGCGGCGCGTACAGCGTCCAGCCCGCTGCAGTCGCCCCACCAGGAACTAGAAACGATCCGACCAGCAGAATAGCGGCCGGCGGTAACAGCCAGAAGCTCCAGTTGTTCATGCGCGCAAACGCCATATCCGGTGCGCCGATCATCATCGGGATCTGCCAGTTCGCGAAGCCGACGAAGCCCGGCATGATCGCACCGAACACCATGATCAGCCCGTGCATGGTAACCAGCTGATTGAACATCTCGGGCTGCACGATCTGCAGGCCAGGGGTGAACAGCTCGGCCCGGATGGTCAT
>JBBRGM010000018.1:0-23232 GCA_038240725.1 Burkholderiales bacterium
ATCCGGCGGGGCTCAACGACTGTCCGCAAGCGCACTCCACAACCTTGGTGAACGGTAAGGTCGAGGCGGATCTGCGCGAGCCGTTCACTTACTCCAACGTTCTGTCGAACGCCAACTACGGATCGGCGAGGTCGGGGTGTCCCAACAAGTGGGCAGCGCGCGAAGGCTATGAAAATCAGATCATCGGATTTCAAACGTCGAACGATGTGTCCACCTCCGACGCGCTGTCCGCGACGCTGTGGAACGGAACGCTCAACTCGAACATGGTTTTTCTGGAGGCGTATGAGCACGTGCTCTGGCTCGCGCGCCAGGAGAAGCTGCTTGGCAATCCCGTATTGAGCACCGCAGTTGCCGGTTATGCCGACGTCGCGTCGCGGCAGAAGAGTCTGGCCGCCTGGAGTGCGGAGCTCAACAAGCGGCGGCGAGTGATCGCGAGTTACACGAGCAGCACGAAGAATCCGCACATGACAGATCCGTATCCGAGTCCGTACAAGTTCGCATTTCGGAAGGACTTGGCGCCGGGCGAAGTGCAGACCATCTACTTCGTTAATCCCGCCGCCCGATGTCTCGCCGGGACGAACCACTACGGCACCATCAATGTCACCGGCAGCAATGTGCAGCCGCCGTTCTAGACTTATCGATCATGCTCGGTTGTGCGAGTACGTTGACGTTGCAAGAAGCAGTTGTGTTGGCTAGCCAATTTCGGATGCAAGCAACCATGGGAGGCGATATGTTACTTCGCGGACTTTTTATCGTTATCGGTGCTTTCTTCCTGGGTCTCGCCGCATCGCCCGCATCGGCTTACTCCGTTCACAAGTGCGATGAGATCGCAGAGAACGATATCAGCGTGGCTGCGGACTATATCGATCGGCGCCTGCAGCGCATCGCCGACGAATTTACCCACATCAGCAAAGACATCGCGATGAGTTCGTCCGAAAATGGCCTCGGGTCAATATCAATTGCCAGGACGAAGGGCAGCACGGAAAATCGCGGCGCTGCTTGATCGAGGTAGACACGGGCGGCTTCTCCCACGGCGGGCCGGGCAATCAGATCAACGTCTGCTATTACAACAGCGTCGATGCGAACCTCACGCTCTGCGGCATCGCCAACACGCTCCTGCATGAGTCCGGTCATGCTGACGGCTTTCCGCGCTTCGAAAATCACAGCCGGCCGACCGCCAAAGTTAGGACCGAAGATCCGATCTACGTGATGGGCGATCGCGCGGAGGCGCTCTGCAAAACCGACACTGGCTTCATCACCGATGGGCCGCTGATCGGACGCAGCGATCTGCGCTTGGGTGCAGCTTGTCGCGCCGACGACCAGTGCCAGGCGGGACGCTGCCTCGGCGGCACTTGCCAGTGCGATCAGGACGTCGACTGCCCGTCCCCACAAAAGTGCTTCAAGCCGGCGGTGGGGCGCAACTACTGCTCCAACGCCTCCTTGGCGCTCAACGCGGCCTGCACCAGAGACGACCAATGCCGCTCCAACCAGTGCGAGAACAAGACGTGCGTCTGCCGCCATGACACCGACTGTGCGTCCGGACAAACATGCCGCACGCCGATCACCGGTGCGAACCGCTGTGAAGCGGCAGCATCAAGCATCGGAGCAACGGCGGTCGGAGGCGCCTGCACCAACGACCAAAACTGCCTTTCGAACAAGTGCGACCACAACAGCTGCGTGTGCAATAGCGACGCTGACTGCGCGGCCGGCACGGAATGCTATCGACCAATCGGCGCGGCTAACCTATGCCGCACCGTAAGTCTCGGTCTCGGTGCGTCATGTCAGCGCGACAGCCAGTGCCGGTCGGGACAATGCGAAGGCGACGAATGCGTGTGTCGTCACGATGACGACTGCGGCTCCGGCTTCAAATGCAAGACGCCGATCACCGGAAAGAATCGCTGCGAGAAATAGCGAAGGGCGCTATGACGGGTTTCGCGCGCCACCTCCTGGTCAGGTGAGCAACGCACGTTGCAGCGCCCTATGTCAGGTTTGCCATTCTGGCTTCTCCAACCCCGCGACTCGCAAACGACGTCGCGAACTTAATCTTCTCGGAGGACGAACGAGTGCCCGTCATCACGAAGGGAAATCTCAACATCGATTACACCGACGATGGCCAAGGTCAGCCGGCGATACTGCTGCATAGCTCGGTCAGCGCGAATCGCCAGTGGCGTGCACTTACGGAAACGCTCAAGGATTGCTACCGCGTTATCGCAATCAATCTGTTCGGCTATGGAGGAACCACGGCGTGGCCCGGCAATGCTCCACAGTCGTTATATGCGCAAGCGCAGCTCGTGCTCGCGGTATGCGAACAGCTCGACGGTCCCGTGCATCTGGTCGGTCACTCTTTCGGCGGATCGGTCGCGCTGAAAGCGGCAATGCTGCTCGGCGCGCGCGCCGGCAATCTGATTCTTCTCGAACCGAATCCGTTTTATCTGCTCGAGCAAGGCAAACGCACTGAAGCGTTCTTGGAATCTCGTGCGCTGCGCGATCACGTGAAATGCTTCGGTTCGTTGAACGATTGGCCAAAGGTCGCTGAGCGATTCGCCGACTACTGGCTCGGCGATGGGGCATGGAGTGCGATGCCGGAGAAGCGGCGGGTTGCGTTCGCGGAAGCGTTGCCGCCGAACTTCTACGAATGGGACGCCGTGATGGACGAGAAGACCACCGTCGAAGAATGGCAATCGCTGCAAACGAGAACGCTAGTCGTGAGCGATAAGGCCACGCGTCTGACGATTCGCGAGATCGTCCGTATTTTCGAGGCGGCCTGTCCGCACTGGTCGTTTCGGTTTATCGCGGAAGGCGGGCACATGGCGCCGCTCACTCATCCGCAACTTATCAATCCAATCGTTCGCGGGTTCTTGGAGCAGTGATGTGGGAGCAAGCCCCGCTGTCCCTGCCAATGCGGGAAAGATTCAAACCGACAATCGGTATTCTCCAGCGCACTGCTCCTGCACAATCACATGCTCAGTACCCACGGCTCGGTACCATTATGGGAGTAGGTCCTGGCACCCGTCGTTGATCGCGACGCAACGTCGCACTTACCGTCGTTGTCCACATCTCCAAGTTGAAGTTCGGGCAACCGCCCCGGCATCGTATTCAAATAGCGCCACTGAAGTGTCGTCGCTGACTTGGCCCACCAAGTGACCCCGCTCGCCATAAATTTATCTTGGTTCCCGTCCCCGACAAAATCACAACTCCCGAGCTCGGCCGACGGGTCGAAGTTGAATACATTGTTCGGCCGAACATCGATGGGGTTGGTGATGATGGTGTCAATAATCCCAGGGTTGCCGTTTTGAGAAATTGCGTCGGTCATTTTTTTGTGCTTGAAAGCATTCCCGTCGACAACCGCCTTGTCAGCCGGATTTCCCCGGATCTTGATGGCGATCCCATTCGTATAAAGAATGGTGTTGCGCTCAATCATCATCGTTTCACCCGCTGTTCCGCAACACCAAGCACCGTTGAGATGCGACGATTTGTCGCCGTGCATATCAATCTGGTGGGTTTGCCAGCATACCGGCGTAGGAAACGGTACGCCCTGCGCGGAAAAGCTGCAGTGCAGTCCGCCGCCGGCAAGAATCAGATTGTCCCTCGCCGTATAGCCCGAGTAGTCCATCCCATTTCTGCTGTCGCCGGCGATGGCATGGCGATTTTCGTCGAACACATTTTGCTCGATCAACGCGTACCCACCCGCCCCCACGACCACACCATAGCCAAGACCGTAGTGGCGGTTGTGATGCAGGAAGTTGTTCTGGATGTGGACGGCACTCACGTTCTCGTTGGTCAAGCGTCCTCTCTCTTCGCTTTGAGTGCTGTCGTAAACACCAATGGCGGCTCCACTCCAATGCGACATCTCCATGTTGGATATCTCGATGTCGTGGATGGTGCCAGCGACCCAGCCATTTGGAGTGATCCGTATTCCCATTGCTGAAAAATCCTTGTCCGATTCAATGTCGCTCGTTGGACCTTCAAGGCGAAAACCCGAAACACGGACATTGCTGTCAGGGATCTCAAATAGCGGGTGGTTACGATCCCGTTTGTCAGTAACATGAATTCGCGGACCGGAACTGCGCGGCCCGCGGGCGCAAGCGGGCGATGCAATCAATGATCTATTGCTGCCAATGACTACGCGAGAGTGCCCAGTCAAGTCGAGATCGACATCGCAGGACAATTCAATCACCTGCACCAGATTGGTCGAGTCGGTCAATGCCCCAATCAGCACCTCTACCGGCTCGCTTGTGCTCGGATCGATGACAACTACGGGCGGATAGCCGAGGCCGATGTGCGTAGTACTGAGCGTATTCGCGTCCTGCTTGAGTTCGTAGGATCGGGTGCGTGGCGGATGGATCGTCATGCTGCCTTGCTTGCCCACCGGCTCGCCCCCCAGCGTGATGCCCTTCGCGCTACAGCGGTCCGGAACGCTGACGGACCAGCTCAGGACCGCGCTGTGGCCGACCTCGATAGTGGGGGGCGCGACGGTGACGGTCCCGGTCACGAAGGAAGCGCAGTCGATTTCATCGCCGCGATCACGTGATGAATCTCCGCCGGGCACTCCGTCGGAATGGGGACGCTGTCCCAACGCAACTTGCGCGAAGAGCGCGGCGCCCACGATTGTGGTGATGGTGATTGTAGTTTTCATGGAGATGGCCCGGATAGCCTGCAGCATCTGTGCAGCGCGTTATTAAGGGACGAGAGCGTAGATGACGCCGTTGCCGCCGGAGAAGAGCGACGTGAAGTTCTGCCACACTCCGAGCCCAACGACCGAGGCGCCGGAAACGTCACCGGTCCCATTCTGAGCGACGTCTCGGTAGAACAGCAGTTGGCCAGAGCTAGTTGAACTCGAGCCGGTTTGCGGTCGCCCGCCGGTCGTTAGAACGGCTCCGCCAAGGAAAGCTCCGAAATCGTCAGGCCGTGTCGGTGCAACAAAGGCCCGCGCGCTGTCTCGGCGTCGTTCCAATATCGTCCCGTGCGTCGGAGGAAATAGCCCCTGTATTCCACGCGGATGAGTGAGCGAAAGGGAATCGCGCAAGTCTCGAGCCCCAGAGACCCGAGCGCCCATCGACGGCGGATGAGGCGAGCAGAAACGCCGCAAGATCGTTGCGGGAATCGTTGCGTGATCGAAGACATCCTTTAACACCGTGCGCGCGGGTGTCCAGGGCGATACCACGAAGGCGGGGACGCGCGGCCCGAGCTTTCCGCTGTTTTGGCCGAGCAGTGGTACCGAGTCCGTCGGCGGCTGCACGTGATCGTAGAAGCCACCATGCTCATCGTAGACAATGATCAGCATCGTCTTTTCCCAATTCGGGTTGCGCTGAGGCTCGAACAGCGTGTGCATAATGTCGGCGATGAATGCCTGGCCATCGCGAAGGTCTGCAGGCGGCGCATCGTCGTTGTCCGGAATCTGGCCGACGCCCGCGGGCAGGTCGCCGAAGGCGGGGTCGACGAACGTGACACTTGGCAGCTGTGCTGCCGCCGTCGCGTGAAAGCCTCGAGAGGGATCGTCAAACTCGACGACGTTCGTCATGTCGAAGGTATATCGGGTGAACAAACGCATCATGCTCGCGCGGTGCTGGAAGTATTTCCAAGACACGCCCCGTTCGGTCAAGTGGTCGAAGAGCGTAGGCGACTCCGACGGCGTGAACGTCTTGTAGTCGGGCGTATCCACTTCGGGCTCACCCGATGTGTTGCGATTGAGGTCGCCAGTCAGCAGCACGAAACGGTTCGGGATTGTCGGGCCGACGTGAGGAGCGAACCAGTGATCGCAAATTGCGAATTGGTGCGCTAGCGTGGCGTACGTGGGAAGCTGTTCTGCGCCGTAATACCCCATCACGAGACGCAGGCTGGTCGGGTCGTCGCCGACGATCGTCGCGTAGTTCGAAACGAAATGCATCATGCCGTCCGCCATCTGGCCTTTGACGGCTTCATGACCATGGTGCGGGCTGAGGAGGATGCGCGTGTCGGTCAGTTGTTCCGGGTAATAAAAGCGGCCGTTGTAGAAGTTGAACTGCGTCCGGTTCTCGTCGGTCTCGCGCTGCAAGCCCTCGACGTCGGTACGTCCGGCGTCACGGCTGAGGAAGCCTAGCATTTGGTCGAACGATCGATTCTCCATCATCACCACCACGATATGGTCGACCTTGGATAGCGCGCCCGGCGTCGTCGGAACTGGCGTCGGGTGGAGGGGCCCATCGGCGGGAGGAAACCCGAACGCGGTCGGCTTTCTCGGCTTCCAGCATGAGTCGCCCGCGCCTCTAGGCGTGTAGAGCGGGTCCGTGATCAGTGGTGGATCTGTAATGGCCCGAGCAGCCGGTCCGTCCGGTGAGGGGTCGGTGAGCGGTTCAGTCTCGATTGATTCCTGGCCCACATAGTCGATTACGATTTCATCGCTTGTCGGCTCGTGACGCAGATTCTGGACGTCAAAGTCAGCGCCCAGAAACCAGGTTCTTAGGACGGCGCCGACATCGAAGGCGTAACTGTCTAGCTTGTTCTGGACAGCATCGATAACCATTTGCCGCGGATTCACCAACTCCAAACTCAACGGATGTCTCACGCTTGTCGGTAAGTGATCTAGGAGCGACGTCTCAAACTGGGTGAAGTATCCCAACTTGTTGCCGAACGCTCTCAGGAAGAATTTGAACCGGAGCGTGAAGTCTCCGATCGACACGCCGCCAAGCGGGGACGGCAAGTCCACCGTGATGGGTTCCCGCCCGTCGCCACTCGTAAAGCCGACGCTGAGCTGGAAGTATGGCAAGTGGCCGGGGAGAGCTGAGAAGGGACTATCCGCCGCGCCGGCGTCGAGCCGAATATCGCTCGTGCGAACGTTGTTTATCGTGATCAAGGGAAGATCCAGATCGATGACCTTCTCTTTCAGTCCGTAGTACCAGGCGAGTTCCTGATCGAAGTGAATGAAGATCTTGTCGCTGTTGATGTCGACGTAGACATAATTCCTGCCGTTCCAGTTGTCATTGAATCCCTGCCGGAAGAATCCGAGCGGGATGCGTCGGGTCAAAAGCGGGAGGATGCTGGGATACATGACCTCGATTCTGTATTTATAGGTCTCCTCGGGCGACCCGGGCGCTAGCTGCAGGCGCAGCCGCCATGTGCTGTCGGTGCCGGACGGTGTCGACTGCTGAAGGCCGCCCGCGGTTGTCTGTATGAGTTGATCGCCATGAAAGAGCTCCGTGATGATTTCGCCCGGTTGGGTGGGAGCCGCTGGCTGCGCGTCTGCATGAATCGGGACGAGCCCTCCGGAGACATCGACGAGATGCGACCGAACAGGCTGGATCTGTCCTCCCGATCCCGGAGGAGACGTACTATGAATCGGGGAGCCGGGCGGAAAGCCGCCAGGCGTCGGAACCTGGTCGTAGATTCTTTTCGTGTGAACAAAGAACACTCCGGCCGTCATGGTGGGCAGCCTATAACTGCGAACCTGGCCGGGTACGAGCTCGATGATAGGGGATTGTTGAGTTCGGTCTGCATACTGGGACATATACGCCTCCTGGCGGATGTCGAACGCGGGTGAAAAGGTTTCGGATTGTGCGGACTACGACGGCAAGCGCTCTCGCTCGCTATCAACTTTGCCTATAACCATCAGACGATCACCCACCGAATCTCCTCGGTTCCAGTGGTAGTACCTGGTGTCACCGTTATTACTTCGCAGCATCCAGCGTCATTGGCGTTCTTGATCGGACGCCGAGCTCATGCGATCGCTCGCCGCACTCGCTCCAAGTCCTAGGCTGCATTTGATTTCTTTTCAACGCGTGCGCGCACTTCCAAGCGAGCTGTGCCACGATCGGGGCCCAGTTCAGCGCACCAGTAAACCGATCGCGCAGTCGATGACGTTCACATGTATTGCTCAGGGCCCGCGCAATACTTGGTCGAGTCTGCTCTGGTTGGGTTTAATATCGATATTGAGCACTGTCGGCACTGTGGGAGCCGGATATCGTCACGCTGGATGCGAACCGGCGGGAGAGACGGCAAACGCGTGCAGCAACACCAACGGAGCGAACGTTGTAGCTATCCCTCCAAGGTGAAACCGTACTGGCGTGGACATTAGCGATTTCGCGCCGTCACCGCAGTTGGCCGTTAGGCATACTACTTTCGGTTTATCGCACAAGCGTTTCCCTGTGCTGGCAATCTCATATTGGCGTGCTGCGCACCGCGCGTGACTAATCAATACCGACGAGCGGAAGAAGCGCAGCAGGCTCACACTCTCTGTGGTCAAGCTCCTCCAGCGTTTCGATTCTTTTCCGCGCATCTTGGCCTGCATCGATGCCGTACACGTAGCGCGCGCGTGCTACAGATCATCGTTACGCAGACATCGGTTATGCCAAGCAACTCTTCGCCGAAGGCAACGTGGTACTAGACATAGGCGACGTGAGGAATCAACAGCAGCCATCCGCGGCGGCACAAACGAGTTGCTCGACTGCACGGATTCGCGGAATACGGCCGGTGGCACCTCCCCATTGACCGAGAGGAACCCGAAGACGCCAAGGCGCGCTACAAATTCCCCTACCGAGATTTCAAAAACGTCGCTGCGCAATGCTTGGCTCCGACAACAAGGCCGGAGAATACAAGCACCTCGATATCAGGCGCGGCTGCCCATTCGCATGGCATGGTGCAAGCACTCGACACATAGATGACCACCGCCGGATGAAGTCGGTTTAGTCGCGCGCTTGGGTAGAGATCGGTTAAAGGAGCGAGTTATGAGCTCGACCCGACTAGCGCTGCTCGACACGACAATGCATAGAACAGTTTGCCGGCTCGGGAAATAATGGAGCAGATTAGCTGGGACGAACGGCGCAAAGCCTACCAGGCCCGGCGTTCGACATTGGATGCGCTGCGTGAGCGCTTGCCGTCGATGAGGTTGTTCGATTCGGGGCGCACCTCGCCGACGATGATGCGATCGCGCTTACTCCGGCGCAGCGCGTCGAGAATCTTGTACTTCAATCCGGTGAGCCCGGTCTTTACGGTGGACCGATGCGCGCAACGAGGGGGCGCCCCGTACGCTCGCAATGATCGTTTCTTGCACTCGAGGCGCGGATCTGGCGTTCAGCTGCCGGATGGTTTGAATTCGCGTTGACTCGCGGACCTGCATTAGTCGAACCGCATGCGCCGATCGCAACCGGCCGATGCTAATTTCGCTTGCGGCCGCGTGAGGAGAATTTCGCCTGCTCGCCTCGGCTCGTTCACCGCCGTCCCCCCAGTCGCGACTCGCACCTGTGGCACAATCCCCCAGCTTTCGAAACCAGGCCAGCCGCACTCGCGTTCCTTAGGGAGGAAAACACGAATGGCATCAGAGAACGCGCCCGTTACGTCCGCATCGGACGCCGCGGTATATAAACGCATCGCGTGGCGGATCATCCCGTTCCTGTTCGTCGCCTACATCATCGCCTTTCTCGATCGGGTGAATGTCGGCTACGCCAAGCTGCAGATGGCGGCGGACCTCAACTTCAGCGATGAGATTTACGGACTCGGCGCGGGCATGTTCTTCATCGGCTATTTCTTTTTCGAAGTGCCGAGCAATCTTATCCTCGAGCGCGTCGGGGCGCGCGTCTGGATCGCGCGCATTCTGATTTTGTGGGGCTTCATCTCGGCGTCGTTCATGTACATCGTGCCGATCTCCACGTTTCTGCACGTCGAGACCTCGACCGGGTTCTATATCCTGCGCTTCTTGCTGGGTATGGGCGAAGCGGGATTCTTTCCCGGCATCATTTTTTATCTGACCTACTGGTTTCCATCCGAATATCGCGTTCGCATGACGGCGACGTTCATGTCGGCGGTGCCGCTGACCGGCATGCTCGGCGGCCCGGCTTCCACCTGGATCATGAAGCACATGGCCGGCACCGCCGGATGGAACGGATGGCAGTGGCTGTTTCTGCTCGAAGGCATTCCGGCGGTCATCTGGGGAATCGCAACGCTGGTTTATCTCGACGACGGCCCGAAGACCGCGCGCTGGCTGAGCGAGAGCGAGCGCGAGAGGGTCGTGCAAAACCTGGTGCGCGATGATGAAATCAAGAGCGCAGCGAATGCGGGTCATCACGGTTTCGCCGCATCGCTCACGGACTATCGCATCTGGGTGCTCTCGCTCATCTATTTTTGCTTCGCGCTCGGGGTGTACAGCGTGACGCTATGGCTGCCCCAGTCGCTCAAGGATGCCGGGGTCAAAGACATCGTGACGATCGGCTTCTTGTCTGCAATTCCGTATGCCGTCGCCGGCGTGGCGATGCTCGCCAACGGCAAGCATTCGGATGCGACTATGGAGCGGCGCTGGCACGTCGCAACGCCGGCCATACTGGCCGCGATCGGACTCATCATCGGCGCCAACACCGGAGGTGCGTTGCCGCTGGTCTTGATCGGATTCTCGCTCGCGCTCGCCGCCTGCCTGTCCGGGGTATCGGCATTCTGGTCGCTGCCGACTGCGTTTCTCTCGGGCACCGCAGCGGCCGGCGGCATCGCGCTCATCAACTCCATGGGCAATCTCGGCGGATTCTTCGGACCCTACCTTATCGGCTGGACCAAGAATCACCTCGGTAGCTCGAATGTCGGCCTGTACGTCATCGCTGGGTTCCTGTTCGTCGCGGCCGCGCTGATTGTTGGGGTGTTCAAGCGGACGCGGCAACCCGCCAGCGATAATTGCCATCACCCCTGCCTCAGTGAGCAAAGAGCTGACGGTAAGCGTGCGCGTATCCAGATGCTAGGGAAGCTCTGAACAAGTCTTGCGACGCGCGCAACCCAATAATCTGTCGTCTCTATAGAGGGACCGGGGTGATTTGGGCCGATGGCCGCGTGCGCTCCTCCTGGTGTAGGCGCGGGCTACACGGCGTCCTCGCCCTCTTGCCCTCGGCCCAAATCACCCCGGTCGCGCACGCAAGACTTGTTCAGAGCTTCCCTAGGTGAAGGCGCTTCGCGACGGCCGACGCCTCATTCGGGCCTATCGGACATCAGCACGCGATGGCAACCGGGCACGCGGTAAACGTGCGTGCGATGGCAGTACACTAAACGAAGCCGTCTTGGGTGGTAGATAGAGGCATCGGGGATCGATGCATTTCTAACGCCTCGCCTTTAGCAGAGCCCGAGCTGGCCGATGTAAGAGCATCCGAGCCAGTGAAATGACCGCGTCCCAACAAACCATCCGCCAGAAGCCCCCCGCTCGATCAAGCACGCCGAGCTACGCCAACTTGATCGATCGGGCCGCCTCGCTTTATGGCGCGCGCAAGCTCGATGAAGCCGCGCTCATCTGCCTCGACATACTCGAAACCAACGCAGACGACTTCAACGCCTTGCACTTGCTGGGGCTCGTCGAGTTGGACCGAAGCCATGGCACCGAAGCCATTCGCTACTTCGATCAGGCGCTGAAGATTCAGCCGGACGATCACCTGGTGCACAACAATCGCGGCAACGCGCATCAGGCGATGAAGTGGTACGACACCGCGATCGAGAACTACGACCGCGCGCTGGCGATCAAGCCGGATTACGCCCCTGCGCTTGCCAATCGGGGCAACGCGCTGCAGAAGTTGCAGCGGCACGGCGAAGCGATCGAGTGCTACGACAAAGCGCTGGCGATCAAACCGGACTATGCCGAGGCGCTGAACAATCGCGGCAATTCGCTGCACGCGCTGTCGCGCGATCGCGAAGCCTGCGACAGCTACGATGCATCGCTTGCAGTCATACCGGATTACGCCGAGGCGCACTACAACCGCGGAATCGCGCTCACGGCTTTGGGCGACTACACTGAGGCGATCGTGAGTTATGACACGGCTTTGCGCATCAGGCCGGGGTATGCATCGGCCCACAGCAATCGCGGTAACGCGCTGCAAGCATTGGAACGCTATGACGACGCGCTGCAGAGCTACACGCAGGCGTTGGCACGCAAGCCGGATTACGCGGAGGCGCTCAACAACCGCGGCGCTGTTCTTCACCTCTTAGAACGTTATGCCGAAGCGCTCGAGTGCTACGACAGCGCGTTGAAGCTCGACCCACGCTACGTCGATGCGCTAACCAACCGCGGCGTTGCGCTGCAGGCGCTCGATCGCTTCGACGAAGCGATCGAGAACTACGAAAGCGCCGTCTTACTCAGGCACGACCATGCGCAAGCTTATTTCCATCGCGGCGTGGCGCTGCAGTCCGTCGAGCGCCACGGCGAGGCAATCGAAAGTTACGACAAAGCACTTGCGCTCAAGCCCGATAGCGTGGAGTCGCTCAACAACCGCGGCTACGCGATGCAAGAGCTCGGGCAGCACCACGAATCGATCGCGTACTACGACCGTGCGCTGTCCATCAAACCCGACTACGCCAGCGTCTGGAACAATCGCGGCCGCGCTCTGCAGGCGATCGGTCGCCATGCCGAAGCGTTTGAGCATTGGGAGAAAGCACTGGTTGTACAACCCGATCACGCCGACGCTCAACTGAACAAAAGCATGATGCTGTTGCTGCGCGGCGATCTCGCCGAAGGCTTCGCGCAGTACGAGGCCCGCTGGCGCGCAACCGGTGCGCCCGTTCGCAACCAGCCCGCCAAAACGCTGTGGCTCGGCGATCAAGACATCGCGGGCAAGCGCCTGCTGATTCACGCCGAGCAAGGTTTCGGCGACACGATTCAATTTTGCCGTTACGCGAAACAGCTTGCTCTAGCAGGCGCTCAAGTCGTGTTGGGCATTCCGCCTCAGCTCGCCCGCCTGCTGGGCACTCTCGACGGCGTCAGCGAAATCGTTTTTGCGGTGGATCAACCGCTGAAATACGATTTGCATTGTCCGCTGTTGAGTTTGCCGCACGCTTGCAGAACCACGCTCGAGACGATCCCAGCCGCGATCCCGTATCTGAGGGCGGAACAACCATGGCTCGGCAAATGGTCCGCGAAGCTGGGCGCGACAGATCGTCTGCGCATCGGCGTTGCATGGTCCGGCAGCACGAAACATAAGAACGACAAGAACCGATCGATTCCGTTCGCCAAGTTTGCGCCGCTTCTATCGCTGCCCGTGGACTGGATCTGTCTGCAGAACGAAATCCGTGAGACCGATCGCGCCGCACTCGCCGCGTTGCCCCAAGTCCGGCATTTCGAAGACGACATCGAAGACTTCAGCGATGTCGCCGCGATGATTGCGCTGTGCGATCTGGTAATTTCGATCGACAGCGCCGGCGTGCATCTCGCCGGCGCGATGGGAAAACCGTTTTGGATGCTGCTGCCGTTTGCACCGGACTGGCGATGGATGTTCGAGAGAGATGACACGCCGTGGTATCCCACCGGCAGATTATTTCGGCAGCCCGCGATCGCGGACTGGGATAGTGTGATCGATCAGGTGAAGCGCAAGCTCGAACGCGGCTTGCAACGAACGCGACCGAAACGTCCGAGCAAGAAAAGCAAGCGCGCGAGTTGAGCAATGGATGATCGGCAAAGCTGGCGCTAGCGCTAACTGCTCATACATTCGTGCGAATGTTCGACCGACGGCGTCACAACTTACAGAACGCGTGCAGACATCTCGGCAAACCCGGAGCACGACGATCTCCTAATCCAATCGCGCGCCCGGTGGCTCGTCTCTGCGCATTTGATGATAAGCGCGAAGCGCACCAGCAAAACCTAACGAGCCTATGATGGCGCCGAAGAGTTTCTACAAAAAGACATTCAACAGCCGCGCCAAACGTTCAGCCGCCACGGAAGGGACAACTACTTTAAAGGAGTTCGCCATGTCAGTTTGGTCACGAATCCGCTGGTTTCTAGCTGTCCTGCCCGCAATGGCGCTGGTCTACTCCGCGCCGACGGCCTCGGCCGACGATGAAGATTTCGACACACTGACAAAACGGCTGCAAGCGGAGAAACCCAAGTTCGCGAAACGCCAACAAGCGCTGCTCGAGGCGCGCTACGACCTCGCAGACCGGCCGGCGCGCGCAACCTCCATGTCGCGCGGCAAGCCCGTGCAAGATGGCGTTCGCGTCAAGTTGCCCGAGGGCGTGACCTGGGAAAAACTCGCAATGCTCTCGCCGGAGGAAATATAAGATAAGCAGCTCTGGCCCGCCGGCTTTCTCCCGTTGCCGCACCCTCACCATGAGGCGGGCGGCATGATCTTTCCCAAGTTCCTCATCGAAGAAACGAAGAAGCAAACCGATCGAGATCTCACTCGCTTCGACCTCGACTTCGACTTGCCGGATCATTTTCTACCTGAGTTTCCGGCACCGATCTACTTGACGACCAGGCCGGATTTAGGCGACGTGTCGCAAGGGAAACTGGTGACGATCACCAACTTCTATGCGTTGTTCAAAGACATCCTCAATCCCAAGCAGCTCGAAGGGCTGCGGCTGCTCGTAACGCCATTTCCGCAACAGCAGTTCAACGCCACCGACGATCGCCGCAGCCTGAAGGCGCATCTGGGCGTTGCCTGTCTGGACTGTCACGCCAATGGCCATACGAACGCCTCAACCCATACGGTCGGCGACATTCGGCCCAACGAGCATCGCCATCGGGTCGACACCCCATCGTTGCGGGGTGTGAATATTCAACGCCTGTTCGGTTCGCAACGCGCGCTCAAGACCGTGGAGGATTTCACCGAGTTCGAGCAGCGAGCCGCCTACTTCGATGGCATTCCGGCGGACGCCGCACGTAAAGGCACCAACGTCCTGGAACGCGGAAGCCAAGTGCAATTCATGGCGGAGTTTCAAGAGCTACTTGACTTTCCGCCTGCGCCAAAGCTCAACGTCTTCGGCAAGCTCAATCCCGCCAAAGCCAGCGAGAGCGAGATTCAGGGCCAGGAGATTTTCTTTGGCAAAGGCCAGTGCGCAGCCTGCCACACACCGCCCTACTACACCGACAACCTCATGCACAACTTGAAGGTGGAGCGATTCTTCAAAGAGGTCACGATCAACGGTCGCAAGGCGTCGGCGGATGGCCCGATCAAGACCTTCCCGCTGCGCGGTATCAAGGACTCGCCGCCCTACCTGCACGACGACCGTTTGCTGACGCTGGAGGACACGGTGGAGTTTTTCAACCTCGTCCTGGAAGTGAAGCTGAGCGCACCAGAGAAGAAGGATCTGGTCGCCTTCCTACGCGCGTTGTAGGGCCGGGACTGTGGACTGATGAAACGAGCGACGAGCCACCGGGATGGACCGAGCTGCCGCCCGTAGACGACTAGCGCAAATCCCACTCGAATTAGAACCGCCCGCAACCGGAAAGGTACTAACCGATCGGCTCGGGGAATAGCCCGTGTATCTCGGGTAATAGTCAAGGTGGACAACAAATCTTTCTGGAGCAACAAGATGACGAAGATGACGATGGCAAAATTGCTGTGCGCGGGGGCGTTGGCAGTCACCCCTGTACTCAGCCACGCAATTGTCGGGATCACCGATCCCGCGAACGATTTTCTGGGTACCTTCGCAGGCAGCTCGTCCAGTACCGACCTGGACGTACTCAGCGCGACCGTGCTCTACGATGCCGGCAGCGATTTGTTCAAACTAACGAGCACGATGAACGGTGCGATCGGCACCACCCCGACTGGCCTCTACGTCTGGGGCGTCAACCGCGGCGCAGGCGTCGCCAACTTTGCGGCGAACGGCATTGACGGCGTGCGCTTCGACCGTGTCGTAGTGCTGAGTCCGGACGGTACCGGCACCGTCCCCGGAGTCGGCGACCTCGCACCCGGCTCCGTCACGATCTCAGGCGATACGATCACGGCGGTCGTCAGCGGTTCGCTGCTGACATCCACCGGCTTCAACAAGCTCGATTACACCTGGAACTTGTGGCCGCGCGATGGCTCGTTCAGCGGCTTTGCACAGATCGCCGACTTCGGACCCAATAACGCCAGCTTCACGACGACGCCCGGCAGCGTGCCGGTGCCCGAAGCGCAAAGCTACATGCTGATGCTCGCGGGATTGGGATTAGCAGGATGGATCGCGCGGCGGCGCGCGGCTGCTTAAGAAATAGCAAATCGGTTTACTGCGTAAGAACAAAAACTAGAAAAGCGCAGCAACACAGACGTGGATGCGCGCCATTTTTGAGGAGATTTGGCGGCGTCCACGTTTTTTTTGCTCGAGCACTTCGGTTCCATTCGTGAGTAGCGTGCAATCGCGCAACGACTGTCGCGTTTATGGATTCTGGTTATCTTCCGTAGCCCTCACCCAGGTTATTTGCGCCTCGTGCAAACCGATTGCATTCGGCGCAAATCGACGCGCATTCGGACGTTGTACATCCGTCAGATCCGGTCCTTCCCGCAGCGTGAACTAAGATTGTTGCTCTACCCGCCTGCAGGAGAACAGTCATGGTCCAGATCGCAAACACCAACAACGTCGTTACGCTGACCAACGTCTTCACCGTCAGCCCTGATAATCAGCAGAAACTGGTCGACATGCTGATTGAGGCGACGCAAACAACGATGAGCCACGCGCCAGGATTCGTCTCAGCAAGCATTCATAAGAGCGCGGACGGCACCCGTGTCGCGAACTACGCACAGTGGCGCCGTGCCGAGGACTTCAAAACCATGCTGAAAAATCCACAAGCGACGAAGCACATGGAGCCGATCCGAAAGATCGCGAAGAACGACGCCAATCTGCACGAAGTGGTGGAAAGTTTTACGGTCAACAGCTAACGTGCGCACGCGGGGGAAGACATCATCGTGTCGCGCAGCGGGCTCTTCGGAGCAAAGACTTCGATGTTCTTGTAGGAAAACCGGCACGCAAGAAAGAATTCCACCTCGGCATGCACAACGATAGAACAGTGACCGTCGCGGTCGGACGGTGGGCTGGCGGATTTGCAATCGCCGGAGCAATCGCATTTGTCCTGGTTGTTTGCATCCTTTACCTGCTGCAGCCAAGCTACGACTTCGTGCATCAACTGATTAGTGAGCTAGCGCTGGGAGCCTATGGCTGGGCGATGCTGCCTGCCTTTGCCCTCTTGGCGGCATCCGCGTTGTCCGTCGCCGTTGCAACCGCGCAAGTGCAGCGCTCGCCTTGGCCGCCGGTCGCGTTGGCTGTCGCGACCCTAGGCTTTCTCGGTGCGGGTGTGGTCCCCCTTGGGCGAGCCAGCGAGTGGCATATTGCTCTTATCGCGATTGCTTTCGTTGCCGTCCTCTCGGCCATGTACCTACTTCCTTCTTTCGCTCCCGCCCAGTTCGGCGGCAAGGCGAAGGTGGTCTCTTGGAGTCTCGCCGGCGGTACGGCGCTGAGCGTATTTCCTGGCCACTCGGTTCTCGCGATTGGCATTGGCCGGCGGCTCGCCGCGCCGTGCGTCGTCGCCTGGCTCTGCTTCGCCGGAGCCAGGCGGCGTAAATCGTGAGTAGGCGCCCCAGCAGCGAACTCGCCATGTCGCATTCGATCCAGATTCGCGGGTATAACGGTCCACGCATCGTCGGTTTGTGCTTTGTGCTCGCCGCATGCGCGCCGATGCACGAGCGCGCGTGCAGCCGCGGCGAACACTCGGCTATCCACGATTCGCTTTACTTCGGCACTGACAAACGCAATGGCACCGTAACAGCGGACGAATGGACTGCGTTCTTGAGCGATACCGTTACGCCGCGCTTCCCGCAGGGCCTCAGCGTGTGGCAAGCGTCCGGACAATGGCGCGCGGCTGATGGTGCGATCGTTCGCGAATCATCGAACGTGCTCGATCTGATTCATCCCGATGACGCGGTCAGCGAACAGGCTGTCGCGGAGATCGTCGGCATCTACAAGTCGCGGTTTCAGCAAGAGGCTGTGCTGCGCGCGAAGGCGCACGCGTGTGTTTCGTTCTAACCGCGCATACCGGCGATCGCTGACTGCGCCATCTTTGAACTCGGGCAATTTTTCAAATCGGAAGTCAGCTAATGCGCCCGCAACCTCTGATTGCTGTCCACGACGTCGAAGCCAGCAGCCGCTGGTATCAAACCGTTCTCGGCTGTGAGAGCGACCATAGCGGTAAAGAATACGAACGGCTCGTCTTCGATGGTCAGATGATTTTGCAACTGCATCTATGGGATGCGCACGATCATCCGCACATGGGCAATCCTGAATCGAAGCCGTACGGCAACGGCGTGCTGCTCTGGTTTCAAACCGACGCGTTCGATGCGGCGATCGAGCGCGCGCGCAGTGTCGACGCTGATATTTTGCAGGCGCCGCATGTCAATCCGAGTGCTCAGCATCGCGAGTGCTGGCTGCGCGATCTCGACGGCTACGTCGTCGTGCTCGCAAGCGGCTACGGCGACGTCGGGGACAAGTAGCTTGGCATTGGTGTGTCCGCGGGACCGCTCTCTTCTGCAAAGCGCCTAGGGAAGCTCTGAACAAGTCTTGCGTGCGCGACCGGGGTGATTTGGGCCGAGGGCAAGAGGGCGAGGACGCCGTGTAGCCCGCCTACACCAGGAGGAACCCACGCGGCCATCGGCCCAAATCACCCCGGTCCCTCTATAGAGACGACAGATTATTGGGTTGTGTCAGGTGCGGCGTCTGCATCGTTGCGCTCCTCGCCAAGGTACCTACCTTGGCTTCGCCGCGATGCCTCGCATCCATCCGCACCTGACGCAACGCGCGTCGCAAGACTTGTTCAGAGCTTCCCTAGAACTCCGACCCCGGAAGCTGCAAAAACGTTAGCTCCTCGACCGTCGATTCGCGTCCGAGAATCTTATTGCGATGGGGATAGCGGCCGAAGCGATCGATGATCGCTTTGTGCTGGCGCTCGTACTCGAGATTTTCTTCCATGCCGAGCAGGGCGAACAGGCGCATCGCTTCTGCGTGAATCGACGCGGACTCACTGTGCATGAACGGCATGTACATGAACATGCGGTGTGCAACCGGCAAACCTAGATCGTGTTCGCCGTACACCGCTTCTTGCGCCAGGATCAGCGCTGTCTTGTCCTGTGCGAATGACCGCGCGGTGCCGCGAAAAATGTTCCGCGAAAACTGATCGAGAACGATGATCTCCGCGAGCCGCCCTTCCGCCGTGGCCCGCCAATGCCAAAGCTCGCCGGCGGAGGCACGCGCATGCAACGCACCGAATCGCTCCGCAATCGCGCTGTCGAACGCAACGTCCTTTGCCCACCACTGCTTCTCGCCGGCTTCGTCGAACCAAAAACGAAGGACTTCCGAGGCAACTGGATTCATGTCGCGTTTTATCTTCCCGTCAAATGGCCGCGAGATTTTCACTGACCTGTTTCTCCACAGAACGCCTGCCCGCGCATTGCTATCTCAATTGCCGATGACGTCCCCGAACCGCATCCACTGTTTGCCGTCGAAGCGCTGCAATTGCACTTGGCGAATGACGCGATATTCAGTCTGGCTCGTGTTGATGTTGATGCCGGGTAACAGCAGCGGAAGATTGAAATTTTTCAGGTTCGCTGCCTGTGCCATAACGTTTTCATGCGTCAGGTCGTCGCCGCACTGCTTCAACACCTGCACCAGCGTCTGCCCAACCGCATACGCGTAGACGTTGTACCAGTCAGTGAGATCGCCGTCCGGATAATATTTTTTCATGAACGCACGCCATTCCTTCATCGCCGGGTCGTTGTTCCACTGCGGGTCGGTGGGATCTTTCACGAAACCGACGGTGATGACGCCAACCGCCTTCTCGGGACCCGCAGGTGTCATGACCTGCCCGACCGAGGATCCGACCAGCGACACGAACTGCAGCGGCTTCCAGCCGATGTCGTAGGCCTTGCGGATCGCCTGCGCCGCGAACTTGGCCGTAGCGATATTGAAGAACGTGTCCGCACTCGAAGCCTTGAGCGAGACGATCTGCGAATCGACTGTGGGGTCCGACAGTTCGAAGCTGACCTCCGACACAATCAAGTTCTTCGCCTTGTCGCCGAGCCCGTCGTGCAGCCCGTTCAGATAATCCTTACCAAAGTCATCATTCTGGTAGAGCACGCCAATCTTGGCGTTGGGACGGTGCTGCAGGATGTAATGCGCGTAGGCACGCGCTTCGCTGTAGTAGGTGGGCAGCCAACCCATCGTCCAATGGAAATTCTTAGGGTCGGCAAACTTGCTTGCGCCCGAAGACACAAATAGCTGCGGCACCTTTTTCGCGTTCAGATATTTCTGCACAGCGGAGTTCGCGGCGGTGCCGTTGGAGTTGAACACCACCAGCACCTGCTCCTGCTCGACTAGCCTGCGCGTCTGCTCCACGGTTTTGGGCGGCGTAAAGGCATCGTCGAGCGAGATCAGCTTGAGCTTGCGTCCGTTGATGCCGCCCTCGGAGTTGATCTTCTCGAAGTAGCCGCTCTGCACGTGGCCCGCTGAGCTGTATGCGGATGCGGGTCCGCTGTAGGGCTTGGTCTGTCCGATTCTGATCTCACCGTCGCTGGCGCCGGGGTCGTATTTTTTTTCCGCGAGAGCGGGTGTCAAGGCGGCCACGAGCACCGCGCTGAGAATGATCCGATGCCGGACATTGCGCATTAGGCTCATCGATGACTCCTCGCGTCGCAATTCAGCAGCGCTTCCACCTTCGCGTGGCGCCCGCTGGGTAAAGAATACGTAAGCAACTCTACTCGCCGGTTCATCGGGAGCTTGGGTCGCTCGAGTCGCCGCTCGAAGTTCCATCGATGGCGTTACTCCGCTCGCGAAACGCTGAGTCTATTCTCAGCGGTCTCACCGCGCACGCTGGTCCCTTGCCGATTTCAGCCGCCATAGCGCTCCGTCCTGATTGTCGTCGCTGCAATGTCGAGATCCAGCAACGTATTCGCCGCAGCTTCGACGAACGAATTCTTGCCGCAGATAAAGCTGATCTTCGGCGGCGCCGGCAGCCGCTCGAGCACGGCGTGCAAGAACTGTCCGTCGATACGGCCGACGCGAAGATGCGGCGCCGGGTTCAGCTCGCGTGTGAACGTCGGCGCGAACTCGAAGCCATCGCCGTGTGCGTTCAGCGCGTTGAGCTCGTCGCCGAAAATCAAATCCGCCGTGGTGCGCGCCGAATAAACCAGCGTCATCGCAACGTTGCTCTGCCGTGCGGCGCGATGGCGAAGGATGCACGCAAGCGGCACGACGCCCGAACCGCCACCGAGCAACAGCACCGGTCCGCCATCATCCACCGACCAATTGAAGTAACCGCCGATCGGACCGCGCAGCTCGATCTCATCGCCGACTGCGACCGTGTCGTGGAAAAACGGCGAGACCTCGCCGTCTTGCAGGCGCTCGATCGTCAGCTCGATACGATCGTGCGTTTCGGGCGCCGACGCGATCGAGTAACTGCGCTGCGCCTGGTAGCCGTCGGGCGCGGTGAGGCGAACGTCCATGTGCTGACCGGCGACGAAACGCAGCGGCGCATCGAAGCGAAAGAAATAGCTCTTGACGGTGGGCGTGCGCGGCTCGATTGCAACGACCGTTGCCAGTTGCCAGCGAAGCTTGGCCGCACCTGCCTGTGCCTTGGGAACGTCGGAATCGATATCAGGCATTGCCGAGGTCGCGCCGCGCACATCCATCGATAGTGAGCAGACCGGCGCCGCCAGTCTAGTCGCCCGAATAGCGCTGCTCGCGCCACGGGTCGCCGTACATGTGATACCCGCGCAGCTCCCAGAAGCCGGCCTCGTCGCGATCGGTGAACTGCAGGCCGTTCACCCACTTCGCAGATTTCCAGAAGTACAAGTGCGGCACCAGCAGGCGCGCCGGACCGCCATGCTCGGCTTCGATCGGTTTGCCGTCGTAGGCGATCGCCACCATGCCGAGCCCGTTGAGCAGATCCTTGGTCGGCACGTTGGTAGAATAGCCATCGTATGAATGCGCCAGCGTGAACTCGGTCGGCGCATCAACACCGGCGTCGGTCAGCAGAGCTTTCACGCTGACGCCTTCCCACGCCGTGTCGAATTTGCTCCACTTGGTAACGCAGTGGATGTCCGGCGTGACTTTGGTGATCGGTAGTCGAATGAACTCGCTCCATGTCCAACTCTTGACAGGGCGCGGGCCGTTCTTGAGCGTGAATTTCCAATCTTCGCGCGCGACGCGCGGCGATGGTCCGATCGCGAGAACCGGAAAGTCAGTCGTCAGATATTGGCCCGGCGGCAACCGGCTGGTTTGTCCCGTTTCGCTGCCGCGTCCGCGCCCGCTGAATCCTCGTGTCGCCACAATTGATCTCCCGATGATCGAGCATCGTTGCTCGATGAGAATCCGTCGTGTCGAGGCCTCTGCTCTCGTTGCACGGCGGTCGTTCGCCTGCAGTTATTGTAGCGGCGTGGCTGCGAGAAGTGCGCGCGCCTCGAGAAATCGTTTCGCAAGATCGCCACAGCGGTAGCAAGTATCTTCAGGACGCAGCGGCGGAGGCACCGGATACTGGCTCGCACTTCCAAGGCGGCGGTTTCGCTGGCCGTCGTTTCGTGTACCGCTACCCGAGGTCCTCCGATGATTCGTCTTTCCATCTTGTCACGCGCGAAACGCGTGCTCGCATTGTTCGCCCTCTCCGCGGCAATCGTCTGTGCCCCGACGACGGTCCCCGCTGCAGACTTGCCCACCGGGTTCACTCAACGCGTTGCGGAAGTGAATGGCGTGCAGCTCAGCTACTTGATTGGAGGCGATGGACCGCCTGTCGTTTTACTGCACGGCTTCAGCGAGACCAGTCACATGTGGTTGCCGCTGCTGCCGCTGCTCGCGACTTCGCACACCGTAATCGCGGCCGACCTGCGCGGCGCCGGAGATTCGGCGCGCCCGCTGAGCGGCTACGACAAGAAGACGATGGCACAGGACATTCACGGCCTGGTGCAGCAGCTCGGCTACGATCAGGTACAGATCGTCGGTCACGACATCGGCTTGATGGTGGCGTATGCGTACGCCGCTCAGTATCCGAGCGAGGTCAATCAGATCGTATTGATGGATGCATTCTTGCCCGGCGTCGGCGACTGGACGCATGTCTGGCTGCTGCGTGATCTCTGGCACTTCCATTTCTACGGCGAGACGCCGCTGGCATTGGTGAAAGGACGCGAGCGTATCTACCTGGAACATTTCTGGAACGACTTTGCCGCCGACAAAACGAAGTCGGTGCCCGAAGCCGATCGCCGGATCTACGCGGCGGCTTATGCGAAAAACGACGGCATCCGCGCCACCTTCGAGTACTTCCATACGTTCGAGCAGGACGCGAAAGATTTCGCGGAGTTCGCCAAGACCAAGCTGCCGATGCCTATGCTGGTTCTCGCGGGCGAGAAAGCGTCCGGCGATTTTTTGATCGGCCAGGGGCGCCTGGTCGCGACCGATGTCAGAGGCGTCGTGATCAAAGGGTCCGGGCATTGGCTGATGGAAGAAGCGCCGCAGCAGGTGATACCGCAGCTGGTCGATTTCATCAACGCCGCGCCGCAGAAAAGCGCAGCAGCT
>JBBRGM010000019.1:0-21751 GCA_038240725.1 Burkholderiales bacterium
GTCGTGGCCAAGTAGATGCGGCGCCAGCACCATCGTCTGGCTGAGCGCGATCGTGCTGCCGCCCCATTGCGCAACGTACTCGCCGCGCGCACCGTCGACGGTTTGGATCACGACGGCGTATTTGCTGACCGGCAGCGCGCCACCAGGCTGATACACCATGTTGAAGCCGCTCGAATCGAAGCCGAGGTCGGCAATCGTCGAAGTAAATTCATGGATCTCTACGCGATCGATTTTGCTCATGGGTAGCGGAGTGTAGTTGGGTGGCAGAGAAGAGGCGGCGAGTCGAATCGTCTGCGTTAGCTTTGGAGCGCGTCGACTCCACAGACCGTGCACGCTGGATCCTTGGTCAATCGTACGGTGCGAATCTGCATGCTCAGAACATCCAGCATAAGTAGACGTCCCTGCAGCGGCTCGCCAATTTCCATGATGACTTTGAGCGCCTCGCCCGCCTGGATCGATCCGACCACGCCGACCAGGGGCGCAAACACCCCCATCACTGCGCAGCGCATTTCCTCGAGGTCGCCTTGTTCGGGAAACAGGCAGTGGTAACAGGGGCTATCCGCTCGCCGCAAATCGAACACGGCCACCTGGCCGTCGAAACGTACGCCGGCGCCGGACACGAGCGGCTTCTTGTAGCGAACGCATGCGCGATTGATTGCATGACGTGTGGCGAAATTGTCGGTGGCGTCCAGCACGATGTCGCAATCGCGGACGATCTGGTCGAGACGATCGCCCGCGAGTCGCTCCGCAATCGTTTCGACCTCGACTTCCGGATTAATCCGCGCCAACGCCTCGCGCGCCGAATCGACTTTCAATTTGCCGATGGAGTCGCTGTTGTGAATGATCTGACGCTGCAGATTGGTGAGGTCGACGGTATCGTCGTCGCATAAGGTCAAACGCCCGATGCCGCTCGCCGCAAGGTAGAGCGCTGTCGGCGATCCGAGCCCTCCGGCACCCACGATCAGCGCGTGCGCTGCCATCAACTTCTGCTGTCCTTCGATGCCGATTTCCGGCAGCAAAATGTGCCGGCTGTAGCGCAGCAGTTGCAGATCGTCGAGGTCTACGTTGGGATCGGGTGCGCCCATGAACTTGGCTCAGTGCAGCTCGAATAGTTGCGAACACTATACTGGACTCGTGAGATGCACGCGCCGCACTGATGCGACGCGAGGACGAAAAAAAACCGGCGGACGTTAACGTCCGCCGGTTTGAAAAAGCAGCTGAGTCTATCGGCTCACCGTCTGGAATCCCTTGAGCAGCGTCAGCACCTTGGTGAGCTGGTAATCATCTTTCGCGCCGTAATCCGGACGCTCGATTTTTGCCGCTTTCTCGGCGGGCTTGGCCTCGCTTTTTGTCTGGTCACCGGCTTTTTGCTCGGCCATCGCGGTGGTCCTTCCGACTGCTGGCGCAGCCGTCGCTGCTTGCTCCGGATTCGACAGGTGATGTTCCAGATCCGACTCGCGCACACGCGTAATCGTTGCCGCCACCGGGTCTGCCGTTTCGGTTACCGCAACATCGGGCGTAATACCTTTGGCCTGAATCGAATGGCCGCCCGGCGTGAAGTAACGTGCGGTGGTGAGCTTGATCGCGGTGTTGTTGACTAGTGCCAAGGTCGTCTGCACTGATCCTTTGCCGAACGTCTGCGTACCGGCAATTGTCGCGCGCTTGTGATCCTGAAGGGCGCCGGCAACGATCTCGGATGCTGAAGCGGAGCCACCGTTGACCAACACAACCAGCGGCACGGACTTGACCGACGTCGGCAGGCGTTTGAGGTAGTCGTCTTTGCTGCCGCGTAGATAATACTCAGCGGATGCGCGCAAGTGGCGGGTGTACTCCTCGTTGCGTCCATCCAGGTCGACGACCGGAACATCAGGCGCAAGGAACGCTGCAGAAACCGCGACCGCGGAGCTGACCAGACCGCCCGGGTTGTCGCGCAGGTCGAGCACGAGTCCGCGCAGCGGCTCACCGTTTTGCCGATATAGGGCTTCGATCGCCAACGCGAGTTGTTCCGGCGTGTGCTCCTGGAATTGGGTAAGACGAACGTAGCCGTATCCCGGCTCGAGCAACTTCGACTTCACGCTTTTCACGCGAATCAAAGCGCGTGTCAACGTCATCGTCAGCGGATTCGGCTCGCTTTTACGCAGGATCGTCAGCGAGACGCTGGTGTTGGGTTTGCCGCGCATCAAGCTCATCGCTTCGCGCAGCGGCAGGCCTTTGATTTCGGTGTTGTCGAGTTTGCTGATCAGATCGCCGGCTTGCAGGCCGGCACGGGAAGCAGGTGTGTCTTCGATCGGTGAGATGATTTTGATCAAACCATCTTCCATATCGACGTCGACGCCGAGTCCGCCGAACTCCCCTTGCAGATCGGAGCGCCAGTTGCCCAGCGCATCGCTGTCGAGAAATGAAGAGTGTGGATCGAGTCCGGCGATCATTCCTTTAATTGCTTGCGACACCAGCTTCTTCTCGTCGATTGGATCGACGTAAGCATTCTTGATGCGTCCGTAAGCTTCGATCAGCGCGCGAAGCTCTTCGCTCTGCGGCGCGCTGGCTGGCTCAGCGTGTACGGGGAAAGAAACTGCAGCGAGAAGCGCGACGCTCGCGGTGAATTTCCAGAGTCTGCCGGCAGTCTGTATTTGGTTGCGGCGACGCGTCGAAGCGGCGCCTGCCGGCGCGTAGCTGAAGCCGTGAACCCTATCGCAATCTGATGTGCCGCGACTACTGAAGTCGCGCTCTGAGGCGTGCTGCATGTGAGACCCCCCCGGGCGTATTGAACACGTTGAACACCTGTTCTGCGAAGAGGATCCGGTATGTGATGTTGACGATCTTCTTCCAGCGCAAAAATTACGTTAGCCCAACTATTGTTGGTTACGTGCTTCTCAACGCAAAAGGTGTTCCAACGAGAAAGTACAGCAGGAGCGGCGAGACGGGAAGACCAGGGGCACATTTTCTGCCCTAGAGCGGTGCGAAGCGCAGGCAGCGGTGCACAAAAAAAGCCGGCAAGAGTCACTTGCCGGCTTTCCTGGTGCGGTTTAAGTCTAGCGCTTGCTGAGGATCTGCAGGCCCTTGAGCAGATTGAGCGCTTGATTCATCTGGTAGTCGCCTTTAGATCCTAGCTCGGCCGGTTCTGCCGCCTTGTCGCCGGGCTTGTTTTCCGCGCCCGGCTCTTTCGTCGGCTTCGGCGCCGACGGCTTCGGCGTTTCCAACGTCGGCGTGTCTTTGTCGGTTGGATTAGACAAGTGACGTTCCAGATCCGCCTCGCGCATTCGCAATGCCGGATCGATTTCAGCGATCGTTGCTTCTTCGACCATGATATCCGGCACGATGCCCTTTGCCTGTATCGAGCGGCCGTTCGGCGTGTAATAGCGCGCTGTGGTCAGCTTGATTGCCGTGTTGTTGCCAAGCGGAAGGATGGTTTGCACCGAGCCTTTACCGAATGTGTTGGTGCCCATTACGATGGCGCGCTTGTGATCCTGCAGAGCGCCCGCCACGATCTCGGAGGCAGATGCGGATCCGCCGTTCACCAGAACAACCATCGGCACAGTCTTGATCGAAGCCGGCAGGCGTTTCATGTAGTCATCCTTGCTGCCGCGTAAGTAGTACTCGCTCGATGCATACAGACGCATCTTGGAATCTTCAGTGCGCCCATCGGTGTAGACGACCAGCGCTTTCTCCGGTAGGAAGGCAGCAGAGACTGCAACAGCGGCGTTGAGCAACCCACCGGGATCGTTGCGCAGGTCAAGGATGAATCCCTTCATCTGACCGTTGTTCTGTTTCCACATCGATTCGATCGCGGCTGCCAGCTTCTCCGGGGTGTGTTCCTGGAACTGAGTAACGCGAACGTAAGCGTAGCCGGGCTCGATGACTTTATTTTTGACGCTCTGGATCTGAATTACCGCGCGAGTCAACGTAAAGACTTTGGGTTTCGGATCGCCCTTGCGAACGATGGTCAAGGTAATGTCGGTGTTGGGTTTGCCGCGCATGCGCTTAACCGCATCGTTGAGCGTCATGCCCTTCACGTTGCTCTCGTCGAGCTTGATGATCAGGTCGCCGGGTTTGAGACCAGCGCGGTAGGCCGGTGTATCTTCGATCGGCGAAACGACTTTGACGAAGCCGTCTTCCATTCCCACTTCGATGCCGAGCCCGCCGAACTCGCCCTGCGTGCCGACTTGCAACTCGCGAAAGGCTTCTTGATCGAGGTAAGCGGAATGCGGATCGAGACCGGACAGCATGCCGTTAATGGCTTCGGAGATCAGCTTCTTGTCCTCGACAGGCTCGACATAGTCGCTCTTGATGCGCCCGAACACTTCGGTGAAGGCACGTAGGTCTTCGACAGGAAGTGGGCCGCCGCTGCTTTTCTCGGCCACCGCCGAGAAATTGAGCGTGATTAGAACGCCGAGAATGGCTCCCAGCGTTATCAGCGCCACTTGCTGAAATTTGGTGCGCATTGCTATCTCCTTAAATCCGGGATTGCCGGGACTGCGTGCGCCGGCGTGAACGGCCGGCATCAAGAGTGAGACTCGCTGAGCTACTTCAAAGTTACCCAACTGAGTGGATCGAATGGTTTTCCTTGGTACCTGAGCTCAAAGTATAAACCGCTTTGGGCGTTACCGCCGGTAGCGCCCACCGAGGCGATCGGGTCGCCCGTCTTAACTTCATCGCCGACCTGCCGCAACAGGCTTTCATTGTTTCCATACAAGCTCATATAGCCGCTGCCATGGTCGACGATCATCAGATTTCCAAACCCGCGAAGCCAGTCCGCGAACACGACGCGACCGGAGGCAACTGCGCGAACTTGCTGTCCCTCCCGGGCAGCAATAAATAAGCCTTTCCACGACAGGCCGCCATCCTGACGTTGACTGCCATACCGGTTGGCTAGTTCTCCTATAACCGGCAATTTGAGGCGACCCTTGAGTTCTTTGAACGGATGCGCGGCATCGCCACCCGTTTCCGGCAATACATCGTTGCGCAGACGCGACGTACGGGTAGGGGGTTTAGCCAGCTCACGCGCAAGACGCTCGACCAGTCGCGAAAGCCGTTCTTCGTTGCGCTGGAGGGTGCTGATCGCCTGCCGCTGATGCGCGACCTGGGTCGAGACGCGTTGCAGAATTTCCGCGCGCGCGGCTTTCTCCCGCTCCATTTCCCGCTTCTGCTCAGCCTCTTCAGCGCGAAGGCGGGCGATCTCCTTCGACTTGTCCTGCGTTTCCACCGCGACGCGGTCCAGACTTTCGAGATCGCTCCGAAGCGCTGCGATCAACTCGCTGCGTGCACGCGTCACGTAGCTCAGGTAGAACATCTGCCGCGCAGTCTCATTTGGGTCCTGCCGGTTTAGAATCAAGCGGACCGGCTCGGATTGTCCGGCGACGTATTGCTGATAGAGAAGCTTCGCCAGCAAAGCCTGCTGACTTTGCGTGGTTTGCGCGATGCGCGCCTTCTGCGTCTGCAGACGGCTCAGGGCCGTATGCGCATCCCGGCTCTGGCTGGTTAGGTTGAACAGCCGCCGGTTGGCGTCGCTGATGGCGCGTTCCGACTTGCGCAGGCCATCGGCTGCCTCGGTGCGCGACTCCTCTGTTTCTACGAGCTGTTTCTGCAGCCGCTCGATGCGGCCGCGCAGCTCTTTCAGCTGTTCCGAGGGCTCAGCGCGAGTGATCGCTGAACTGCAGAAGAGTACGCAAACGGCAGCGCCGAGTGTCGCCACGCGGGCGCGGTTAGCCGTCCGTTTCGTCGACGTGCGGATAGCAGCTGATCGATCGCTTTTGATCGGTGCCTGCCTAACTGCGCGCTTTGCCCTGCGAGGCGACTGCGTGCATTGCCGCCTGGATCTTGTCTTGATCGCCGAGATAATAGTGGCGGAGCGGCTTCAGCTCATCATCGAGCTCGTATATCAGTGGCGTGCCGGTCGGGATATTGAGGCCGACGATGTCGGATTCCGACACATTGTCGAGATACTTGATCAGAGCGCGGATCGAATTGCCGTGCGCGGCGATGATCACGCGCTCGCCGCGCTTGATGGCAGGCGCAATCGTTCCGGTCCAATAAGGCAGAAAGCGGGCAACCGTGTCCTTCAAACATTCAGTGGCCGGGACTTCGCTCGGAGCCAAGCCGCGGTAGCGCGGATCGCGACCGGGCCAGCGCTCATCCTGCGTTTCCAGTGCAGGCGGTTGCACGTCGTAGCTGCGTCTCCAGATGAGAACTTGTTCATCGCCGAACTTGGCGGCCATCTCCGCTTTGTTGAGGCCCTGCAGCCCGCCGTAGTGGCGCTCGTTGAGCCGCCACGACTTGTGTACGGGCAACCACATCGCGTCCATTTTATCGAGAGCGATCCAAAGCGTTCGGATCGCACGTTTCAAAACCGACGTATAAGCGACATCGAACACGAAGCCGTCTTCTTTGAGCAGCCGGCCGGCGGCGGCCGCTTCGGCCAGCCCCTGCTCCGACAGATCGACATCGGTCCACCCGGTAAAGCGGTTTTCTTTGTTCCAGATGCTTTCCCCGTGGCGCAGCAGTACGAGTTTGTGCATGAGATGATGGCCTTTTAGTGCAAACGGGTAGACTTAAAGGTTAGCTCGATCACCCGTTCAGCGAGCTTCGCAGAAATGTTCGCGGCCGGTGCTGTTGGACTAGCATCGCACCACCTGTGCACTACGTTCGACGCCGAAGCACCATATTGTAGTGGCTTTGCCCGTTGCGGCTCCGCCGCACTCACGAGCGATTAAATCATTCCTTCAATCAGCATGTCTTCGTCAACGCCGGGTCAGGCTGAATCATTCGAAATCTCCCGATCCGGCTCGATCGCTCGTTGGCTGCACCGCGAAAACCTGCTGAAGGTCAGTCTTTGCGTGGTGGGGCTGATGTGGCTGCTGCCGTTTCTGGCGCCATTTAAAGCACCGCCGATCCCAAGCTTTCACGGCGAGATTATCGCCGCGGCACTGGGCATGCTGAGCGTGCTGGTGCTGCCGGCATTCGCTGCGCGGCTGGAGTTGCCGCGCATCGGATTGCTGTCGCTGGCGCTCATCGGAATCATCATCCTGCAGGTGGCGCTCGGGCGGATCGCCTACCATCAGGAAGCGTTACTCGCCGCACTGTATTTGCTATGGGTGACGGCGCTTATCATTCTCGGCGGTCTGTTCAAGCGCGAGCTCGGATTGGAGCGCGTCGCAAACACGCTGGCCTGGTTTCTACTGTGCGGTGGCCTGATCAGCGCGGTGATCGGCTGGGCGCAGAACATCGATAGCAATGCGCTTGCAAACGTCATGATGCCGCGCTCGCTCGATCGCGTCTGGGCGAATCTTGGCCAGTCCAATCAGCTCGGCGATTATTTGGCGCTCGCACTGGTGTCGGCAGGCTATCTGTTTGCCGTCGGCAAATTGCGTCTGCCTTGGGCGCTGGCGGCAGCCCTTGCGCTGGTTTACGTATTGCAGCTGACCGGCTCGCGCGCAACGTTGCTTTATTTCGCCGGCCTGATCGGCATGTCGATCTGGTTCACGTGCAAGCAGGCGTCCCCGATCAATCGCCGCCTGCTGAGCTTCACCGCGTTCTGCGTGATCGCGTTCTTCTGCATGCCGTGGATCGTTGCGCTGATCACCGCCGGGTCGGACATGCTGATCCCCCCAGGCGCGAATATGAAGAGCGCTGCCGATCGTTTGCGCGATTCGTCGATCTCGCTCGAGGAGCGGCCGCGGATCTGGAAAGTCGCGCTGCTGATGTTTCAAAGCGCTCCCCTGCTCGGGGTCGGCTTTCGCCAATTCGGTTGGAATCATTTCGTATTCAACGGAGCGATGCCGGAACCTCGCGTAACCGGCTTCACCGACAACGCGCACAACTTGTTATTGCAGACGCTGGCGGAATTCGGAATTGCCGGCTTGTGTCTACTGGTCGCGTTTTCTGTGCTGTGGCTGATCGGCGTGTTCAAGCAGCCGCGCAGTGCGGCCAACTGGTGGCTGTGGGGGCTGGCACTCGTGATCGGCGCGCACAGCATGCTCGAGTATCCGTTGTGGTACACGTTTTTTCTCGGCATCGCTGCGATCGTACTTGGGCTATCCGATGGGCACAGGATAAAATTGCAGCTCTCCGGCGATGGGCGCGCGGCGCGCCTGGTACTCATCGCTGTTCTCGCTTTCGGCTGGCTGGTGCTCGCGCAGCTATTTCGCGACTATCGCGTACTCGAAAATTTTCTGGCGTTTCGCCTTCGCTACATGCACGCAACCGCAGAAGTCAATAACCAGGGCAAGGACAGGCTGCTGCAGCTCCATCGCGGCTCGCTGCTCGCGCCATACGTAGAGCTCGGCCTGGCGCGCACCATCAGCATCGATCCGGATCATCTCGCCGACAAGCTGGTCGTGAATGGTCGCGTCATGCATTTGTTTCCGACCGATGACGTCGTGTTCCGCCAGGCGATGTTGCTGGCTTTGCATGGCGATCAGGCCGATGCCGAACGTCAGTGGTCGCTGGCGGTCGCATCATTTCCGGAAATGAGAGAGATCGCACTGGGTGTACTGCATACACGTGTGGACGATGGATTTACCGAGTTAACCCCGCTCCTGAAGTATGCACAGGAGCAGTACCTGCAACACAATCACGCGAAGGAATCTTGAGTGGAGTTCATACAGAAAAATATTTACCTGGTCATTGCTGCGGTCGTCAGCGGTGTGCTGTTCATCTGGCCGAGCGTTGCCAAGCTGTTTTCCAAATCTAAGGAAGTCGGCGTATCGGAAGCGATTTTGCTGATCAATCGCAAGGACGCAGCAATTGTCGATCTGCGCGAGGCGCAGGAATTCAAGGCTGGTCACATCCCAAATGCGCGAAATTTCCCGCAGGCGCAGCTGGCGGAGCGGAAAAAAGATCTGGAAAAATTGAAAGCCAAACCCATCTTACTGGTATGCCAGAGCGGCACCCGATCGAATCAGGTATTTGCCGATCTGCAAAAAGACGGCTTCTCCGAAGTCGCTGCCTTAGGCGGCGGCATGGCGGCGTGGCAACAGGCGGGAATGCCGATCGAGAAGAGTTGAAGCCAATTGCTACACATGGATAGGTGCATCCACGCGAGATGAATAAAGTAAAGATGTACATGACTGAGTATTGCCCGTACTGCACGATGGCGGAGCGTCTACTGCGCGCACGCGGCGTGGCGGAGATAGACAAGATCCACATCGATCAGCAGCCGGAATTGCGCCGCGAAATGATGCAGAAAACGCAGCGCCGTACGGTGCCGCAGATCTACATCGGCGAGGTCCATGTCGGCGGCTTCGACGATTTATCCGCGCTCGATCACGCGGGCCGACTAATGCCGCTGCTCGAAACCGATCCGAAGTGAGTGTCGTATGCACATCGTCTGTCCGCATTGCTTCTCGGTAAATCGCCTGCCGGAATCGCGCTTGGACGAAGATCCCAAGTGCGGGAAGTGTCATGCGCCGGTGCTGGATGGCAAACCGGTTGCGCTGACCGACGCGAACTTCGACGCGTTCATCAGCCGCAACGATCTTCCCGTCGTAGTCGATTTCTGGGCGGACTGGTGTGGGCCGTGCAAGATGTTCGCGCCTACGTTCGCGAAAGCGGCAACCGAAGATAAAAAGCGCTTTCGCTTCGCCAAGCTCGACACCGAAGCAGCACCCGCGGTTGCGCAACGCTTCGGCATTCGAAGCATCCCGAGTTTGCTGGTTTTCAAGAACGGGCAGGAAGCCGACCGGGTCGCCGGTGCGCTAGATGCGGGACGATTGCGCACTTGGCTCGCGCGTCACAATGTCGGATAGCGCCCGTTGTCCGTGCGCAGGTAATTGCGCGAATTGCAGATTAAGCATACAGACGCCGGGTGGATAAAAGTCCGGTGCATCACGCTTCACGCTAGAATTCTCCATTTTGAGGACGTGGCACGGATGGCTCAAGAACAGCAACCGGATCAGCAAGCCGTATTTACCATCGAGAAGATCTACGTGAAGGATCTTTCCGTCGAAGTACCGAATGCGCCGCAGGTGTTCCTCGAGCGAGAAACGCCGAAGGTTGATATTCAGATCGGCACGCGCGCATCGACGCTCAACGAAGGACATTATGAAGTCGTGGTGTCGGTGACGAGCACGGCGACCCTCGGAGAGAAGACGGTGTTTTTGATAGAGGCCCATCAAGCCGGCATTTTCCAGATCCGCAATCTCCCGCAGGAGAGCATCGACCCGGTGCTCGGCGTCACCTGCCCGAACATTCTGTTTCCGTATGCGCGCGAGACCGTGTCCGACGCGATCGTCCGCGCGGGCTTTCCGCCGTTCCTGCTGGCTCCGGTCAACTTCGAAGCGCTCTATCAGCAGCGCATGCAGCAGACGCAGCCGGCTCCCACCACGACGCAATAGCGCAGATGAAGGCGGCACGCGTAGATTCGATGCGATTGCTTGTTGCCGTCGTTGCTGTCCCTCTATTGCTCTTTGTGTTCTGCTTAGATGCGGGCGCCGTGGAATATCGCTCCATCGCGTCTGCTGCGGCGATCCTCTACGACGCGCCGTCGACGAAGTCACGCAAATCTTTCATCCTCAATCGCGGCTATCCGGTCGAGATCGTCGTATCGCTCGACGCCTGGCTGAAAGTGCGCGATGCCGCCGGCGAGCTGGCCTGGCTCGAGGCGAAGAACGTATCGACGCAACGTACGGTGATGGTGAAGGCGGCGCGCGCAGATGTGCGCCGCGCGCCGGAAGAAACCGCGGCGATAGCGTTTCAAGCGGATCACGACGTGGTACTCGAAGTGCTGCAGATCACCGACAACTGGGCACACGTCAAGCATCGCGACGGCACCACCGGATACATCCGCATCACCCAGGTCTGGGGCTTATGAAACTTGCGGTCCTCGGCGCGGGCGCCTGGGGCACCGCCCTTGCCGCGACGCTCGCGAAACGCCATGCCGTAACCCTGTGGACGCGCAACGCAGAACAGTGCCGGCAGATGCGGACGACGCGAATCAATCAACGCTATCTGCCGAATGTTCCGTTACCTGCCGAATTGGAAATTATCTCCGATCCGATCGAGGCAATCAGCAAATCCGACGCGGTGATCGTCGCGGTAACGGTGGCGGCGCTGCGCGAGACGCTGCGCATCGTTGCCGCAAGCGAGCGTCCATTATCTGTCGTGTGGCTGTGCAAAGGATTCGAAGCGGGCAGCGCTCGTTTCCCGCACCAGGTTGCAGCGGAGGAGCTGCCTCCGGATTTTTCCTGCGGCGTGTTATCGGGGCCCAGTTTTGCTCAAGAAGTCGCGCGTGGCTCGCCGGTCGCTGTGACGCTTGCGTCTGCGCAGGCAGACTTCGCCGCGCAGATGGCGCTCGAGCTGCACAGCCGTCGCCTCCGCGTGTATTCCAGTCAGGACGTCATCGGCGTGGAGCTCGGCGGCGCAGTCAAAAACGTGATGGCGATCGCTGCGGGCATTTGCGATGGGCTGGGATTCGGCGAGAGCGCACGGGCGGCGCTCGTCACACGCGGTCTGGCGGAGATGACACGCCTGGGGCTGGCGCTCGGCGGCAAGTTCGAAACCTTCACCGGGCTTTCCGGGGCCGGCGATTTGATTTTGACTTGCACCGGCACCCTGTCACGCAATCGCCAAGTCGGCCTCAAACTCGCGCAAGGGCAGTCGCTAGAGACCACCTTGAATGATCTCGGTCACGTCGCCGAAGGCGTACACAGCGCCTGTGAAGTGCTCAAGATCTCGCGGTCGGTGCACGCGGACATGCCGATCGTCGAAGCGGTGTGCGGCGTTTTGTTCAACGATCTGTCGCCCCAAGACGCCGTCGAGCGGCTTCTGAGCCGCGATCCAAAGCCCGAACATCTGGTGTCGCAACCCGGATAAGCATTTCGCCGTCGATTCGTGCGCGCCGTCTCAGCGCCAGTTCCCGCAGTAGCCAAGTCCGAACGTCAGTTCCCTCTTCCTAGCTTCCGCCGGCGAAGCCGTTCTGGCGCCACGCCTCGTACACCACCACTGCCACTGCGTTGGAAAGATTGAGACTGCGGTTGTCAGGGCGCATCGGCAACCGAAGCCGGTGATCCGCCGGGAATTGCGCGAGCACCTCTGCCGGTAATCCACGTGTTTCCGGACCGAACACGAGTACATCGCCCGATGCAAACGCGACCTCATCGAAGCGTCGCTCGCCGCGCGTGCTGAAAGCAAACGTGCGATGTCCGCTCAAATTTTTCATGCACGCGTCGAAATCATCATGGACCAGCAACGTCGCGTATTCGTGGTAATCGAGTCCCGCGCGCTTCAGGTCGCGATCATTCAGCCGAAAACCAAGGGGGCGAATCAAGTGCAGGTGCGCGCCCGTGTTCGCACACAAGCGAATGACGTTGCCGCTGTTGGGCGGGATCTCGGGTTCGTACAAAACAACATGAAACATGGTGCCCGCAATTGCGATTTGAGATGAAAGAGACAATCGGTTCAATACATTATGCGGAGCTCACGCGAATCAGGTCAGCCCTTTTGAGTAGCCGCCAGGACGCAGATGCCTAGACCGGAGAAGGTACGGCTGGGCGAGATCTTAACGCAGCAATCGCTGCTGACGGACGCACAACTACAGGACGCACTGGCCGAACAACGGAAGAGCGGGCGCAAGCTCGGCCGCGTGTTCGTAGAGAAAGGCTTTGTCTCCGAAGAACAGATTTCCACGGCGCTCGCACGGCAACTGCAAGTCCCTTACGTGAATCTCAAGCACTTCGTAATCAAGCCCGAAGTGTCCATGCGGCTGCCGGAAACGCAGGCGCGGCGTTTCCGCGCGCTGGTGCTGGAAGATAGCGGCAGTACGTATCGCGTCGCCATGGCCGATCCCACCGACCTGTTCGCCTACGACGAAGTATCGCGCTTCTTAAAACGCGATATCCAGCTCGCAGTCGTAACCGAAAGCGCGCTTTTGCAGACGATCGATCGGGTCTACCGGCGCACCGATGAAATCAGCGGGCTGGCCGAAGAGCTCGGTCAGGAGATCGGCGAGGGCGTGGACTTCGCCGCGCTGGGTTTGGCGACCACGGTCGAAGATGCGCCCGTCGTGCGGCTGCTGCAGACGGTGTTCGAGGATGCGGTCGGCGTGCGCGCTTCCGACATCCACATCGAACCGCAGGAAACCCGGCTGATCATTCGTTTCCGCATCGACGGCATGTTGCACGTGCAGACCGAGACCGACACGAAGATCGCCTCGGCGCTGGTCCTGCGGCTCAAATTGATGTCCGGGCTCGACATCTCCGAAAAGCGCTTGCCGCAGGATGGCCGCTTCAACGTCCGCGTGCGCAATGCGCAGGTCGACGTCCGTATCTCGACGATGCCGACGCAATACGGCGAATCGGTGGTGATGCGTTTGCTGAATCAAAGCGGCGGTACGCTCGGCCTGGATCGGCTCGGCATGCCTCCGCAAATTCTGGCGCGCGTGCGAGATGTCATCCATCGTTCGAGCGGCATGATCCTGGTCACCGGTCCGACGGGAAGCGGAAAAACCACGACGTTGTACGCCGCTTTGCAAGAGATCAACAGTCCCGATCGCAAGATCATCACGGTAGAAGATCCGGTGGAATACCGTCTCCCCCGGATCAACCAGGTCCAGGTGCAAGACAAGATCGAGCTCACCTTCGGGCGCATTCTGCGATCCGCGTTGCGCCAGGATCCCGACGTCATTCTCGTGGGCGAAATGCGCGATCAGGAAACCGTCGAGGTCGGCTTGCGCGCCGCCATGACCGGCCACATGGTCCTCTCCACATTGCATACCAATGACGCTATCAGCACGCCGATGCGATTGCTGGACATGGGCGCACCGCGCTACATGGTCGCGATGTCGCTGCATCTGGTGCTGGCGCAGCGGCTGGTGCGCATGATCTGCGAGAGCTGCATTGAAAACCATGAGCTGCTCGCGTCGGAGCGCGAATGGATTCGGCACGAGCTGGGCGAGGTGGATGAGCGCAAGTTCCGCAAAGGCACCGGCTGCTCGCAATGCAATGGCACCGGTTACCTTGGCCGCAGCGGCGTCTACGAAATGCTCGAGATGACGCGCCCGGTCGTCGAAGCCGCGAACAGCCCGGACTCGACCAAGTTCATGGAGGTCGCGCGGCGCCAGATGCAGGGTCACACCTTGCGCCGGCATGCCGCGACGATGGCCGCTGAAGGCCGAATCACCGCGGATGAAGCGATGAAGGTCGCCACTCCGCTGGACGACTGAGCGCGGCACCGGCATGGCTTACTTCGCTTATAAGGGACGCGACGGCCGCGGCGAGCTGGTCCAGGGCGTTCTCGAGGGCGCCGATAGCGGCGTGGTTGCAACGCAGCTGTTCGGCAGCGGCATCACACCGGTCGAGATCGGCGAGACCAACCGCCCGAGCGAGGGCAAGAAACTCGGCTGGCAACTGACTCGCCCGAAGATTCAAGCAATCGATTTGATGCTGTACAGCCGGCAGATGTATTCGCTGCTGAAAGCCGGCGTCCCGATTCTGCGCGCGTTGGCCGGTCTGCAGGAATCCAGCGTCAACCCGACGTTCAAGGAAGCGCTCAAAGGCGTTCGCGAAAGTCTCGAGAGCGGCCGCGATCTGTCTGCGTCCATGCAGCGGCAACCGGAAGCGTTCTCGTCCTACTACTGTTCCATGGTGTACGTCGGCGAGTCGACCGGTCGGCTCGAAGAAATCTTCCTGCGCCTGTTCCATCACCTCGAGTTTCAGGAGGAGATGCGCACGCAGGTGAAAACGGCGATGCGCTATCCCATGTTCGTCGTCATCGTCATGGTGGTAGCACTGACGGTGATCAATCTGTTTGTCATCCCGGCGTTCGCCAAGGTGTACGCGGGCTTCGGCGCCCAGCTGCCGGTCATCACCCAGCTGCTGATCGGCTTTTCCAATTTCATGGTCGCCTACTGGTGGTTGATGCTGGCAGCAACGATCGGTGCGGTGTTCGCGTTCAAGAGCTGGGTCGCGACTGCCAACGGACGCTACCGGTGGGATCGCCTGAAGCTGCGCTTTCCGATCGCTGGAAAAATCATCTTGAAGGCGACTTTGGCGCGTTTTTCGCGCAGCTTCGCGCTCGCAATTCGAAGCGGCGTCACCGCCGTGCAAGGTCTGACTCTCGTCGGTCAGGTGGTCGATAACGCTTACCTCGCCGAGCGCATCGAGAAAATGCGCGAAGGCGTAGAGCGAGGCGAAAGCATACTGCGCACCGCGGTCAATGCGGGCGCCTTCACGCCCGTTGCGCTGCAGATGATCATGGTCGGCGAGGAGTCCGGGTCGCTCGACGACATGATGGACGAAGTCGCCGACATGTATACGCGCGAGGTCGACTACGAGCTGAAAACCCTGAGCTCGCAGATCGAGCCGATCTTGATCGTCATGCTGGGAATTCTAGTGTTGATCCTGGCGCTCGGCGTGTTTCTGCCGATATGGGATCTCGGCCGTGCGGCGCTCGGACGTCCCGGCTAGTTCGAGATTGCCGTCGGCGAAGAATGCTCGCAAGGCGTCAAATGGCGAGGGCCAAGCAACACAGACAGATGGGCAGTCAGGCGGGTTTGAGCCTGCTCGAGCTCACCGCGTCGATTGCGCTCATCTGTATTTTTTTCGCCGTTTTGCTCAATCGCCTCAACTATTACCAGGAAGCGGCCGAAAAAGCGAATATGGAATACACAGCGAACATATTGAAGCTCGCGCTTCAGGTTCGCATCGGTCGCGCGATGGCAGAAAATCAGCAATTGGATTTCGCGCAGATCGCTGTCGAAAATCCGGTGACGTGGGTTGACTCGCCGCTGCCGAATTACCACGGCGAGTTCAGCGCCGACCCGCCCGAGCTGTCGACCAGTGGCGGTTGGCACTTCGATCGTTCGCGCGCAGAGCTCGTGTACACGCCGGTGTTCCATAGACATCTCGCCGGGCCGAGTGGCGATCTGTCGCGCGTGCGGTGGCGCGTAAAGACGTTGGTTCCCGACGGCAGCGGGCCGGTGGACGTCACCGTGCTCGGCCTGCAGCTGGTTCCGGCACAACCCTATCGTTGGTTTTGAGTACGTTTGCAGAGGTATGCAATGAAGAGTCGAACATGAAAACGCGCAAGCGAACCGCTGGCTTCACCTTGATCGAGCTCATCGTCGTCATCTCGATTCTCGGGATTCTCGCAGCGGTCGCCATTCCGAAATTCGTCGCGCTGCAAATCGACGCGCGTATCGCGAAGATCAACGGTGCGCTCGGGTCGATCAAAGCTGCGGCCGCGCTCGCCCGCTCCGTGCAGCTGACTCAGGGGTTGGCGACCAACACCTCAGTGATCATGGAGGGTGTCGTTATCAACATGCTGAACGGCTATCCGATGGCGGCATCGCTGCCGATCGCGGCCGGAATATCGGTGCCTGATTTCAACGTGGGAACGGTGAGTCCAGTCGCCGGCGTGAATCAGATCCGCATCGCCAGCGACGTCAACCATCCGAGCTGCTCGGTGATCTACCAGGAGGCCGCGGCGAATTCCGCGCCGATCTACAGCATCGCGCTGGATCCGACGAACGTGACCGACCGATTGAATTGCTCATGAAATGCTGCGCGCGGTCGATGTTCGTTGAACACGCGAGACAAATTGGGGAAAAAGCAGTGGCATATTTTCTGCTTAGTAGGCGCGAGCTTGAATGCCAGCCTCATTTATAGAGAGCGCGTTTGCGCAAATTTACTTACGACCAACGGAGAAATCATGAAGAGTATGCAGAAGGGCTTTACGTTAATCGAACTGATCGTCGTCATCATTATTCTCGGCATTCTTGCGGCCGTAGCGTTGCCGAAGTTCATCGACCTGACTGCCGAGGCGCTGGACGCTTCCACGCAGGGCGTTTCGGGCGCGATCTCATCTGCGTCGGCCATCAACTATGGCGCGTTCCAGGCAAATCCGTTGAAGGCGATCGCTATGGGCGTCGCCAACGTCTGCACGAACGGCGTCTTGGGCGGCACGCTGACTGGCGGCATCCCGAGCACGGGCGGCACCACCTACACCGTCAGCGGCACCGGCAATTGCACGACCGGCACCATCGCAGCGGGCACCGTAGTGTCGTGTACCGTGACCGGGACCAAGGGCAGCACTGTGAAGAGCAGCACAGCCAGCGTGATCTGCACCGGCTAGGCGATGTGGTGCACTCGCGGCGCTGTATTGCGTAGCTAGTCGCTGCGTCGACGAGGACGGGCGGAGTCAACCGTACACATGGTCGTAGGACAAGGGCTCAGTCGGATCTCCGACTGAGCCCTCTTTCTTTGTGTGGCGCACTTCGTTTTGCTGTGAGCCGGTGTGCTGTGACCAAGGAGCCGGCGGCGACGCAAACGATACGTACGTCGAACATCCTGTTTATCTGCTGGATCGCGGATACCGCGCATCACTTCGGGGACGCTGAAGCAGCCGACAGCGCCGCTGCCTGCGGCGTCTGCGCCCTCTTCCACAGTAAAAAACGCTCTTGACTCAAGGAGAGCGCCATATAAACCGTTAACTGTGCGTGACTGCTTGTGTGACTTCGCGTAATCGCTGCGGCACAGCGGCCGGCGGACCGCTTGCCGAGACCACGACGACGCTTTACCGGGTCGATGCATCTGCACTAAATGGCCGCGCCGGAGTGCTCGATTTGTCCAGCATCACTAGGCAGGCTGGATGCGCAGAGGTGGGCGACGGCTTGTACCGCACCGGTGCTGTCCATCGTCGAACCATGCATTCAGCGTAGCTCCGACATTAATTTATAGGAATTTCCGATTGCTTTATCCAGTGGGAGAGTGGGTTGTTTAGCCGCCAGAGCCCTCGGGGCGAAGGCTGGTTGTCGCTGGCTGTGTATGGCGATCGCGTCGACGTTGCGCAGGTCGCGTATCGCCCAGGCGCGCGCCCGTCGGTGGAGATCTGCGAGTCGTACGCAAAGAAAGGCAGCGACGTAGAAACACTCAAATCCGTCGCTCGCGCGGTGAAGCCCGCCCGCTTTCGCTGTTCGGCACTGCTCGATACGCCTGACTATCAGATGCAACTCGTGGAAGCGCCCAGCGTGCCGATGACCGAATTGAAATCCGCAGTACGGTGGAAGCTGAAAGATCTCCTGGACTACCCGGTCGACGCCGCAACTATCGACGTCGCCGACGTCCCTGCCGACAAGTCCGGGTCGGGACGCGCCCATTACGTCTACGCTGTTTCCGCACGCAACGATCGTATCGCCGCGCAGATGCGCTTGTTCCAAGAAGCGAAGTTCCCTCTACAGGCGATCGATGTGCCGGAGATGGCGCAGCGGAACATCGCGGCGCTGTTCGAAGAGCCTGCGCGCGGTCTGGCGCTGCTCGCGTTTCATGACCGCGGCGGTTTGCTGACCTTCACCGCCGGCGGCGAGCTCTACATGGCGCGTACGACCGACATCACCGCGGCGCAGTTGACCGAAGCGCGCGGCGACAACACCGATCCGATCCTCGAGCGTCTGGTGCTCGAGCTGCAACGTTCATTCGATCATTTCGATCGCCAGTTCAGCTACGTCACGGTTTCGCGCCTGCTGCTAGCACCGTTGCCGATCGACATCGGACTGGAACGCCATCTGGCCGACAGCCTCGACGTGCCGGTGCAGCAGCTCGATCTGACCCAGGTGATGGAGTTTCCCGGCGCGCCTGAATTGCGCGAGCCGAGCCGACAAGGCTATCGCCTGCATATCCTCGGCGCATCTCTGCGTCAGGGTGGCAGTGCAGTAGAGCGCCACGGGGCCGCAGCGTGAGCCAACAAGTCAACCTGTTCAACTCGGCGCTCCTGCCGAAGCCGGACATATTTTCCGCGCGCATGGTGCTCTCTGGTCTGGCGGCGACTCTGGCGCTCGTCGTCGTGTTGGCTGCATCGGCTTCGTGGAACGCCGCGCAGCTGGCCGAGGCCGACCGCGTAAGCGAAATGCGCTTGACGCAGACGCGAGACGACATCACGCGGATGACGCAGGAGCTCAGCGCACGCAAACCGAGCTCGCAACTTACCGCCGAGCTGGAAAGCCTGGATGCTTTGTACGCTGGCCGCAGCGAAGTCATCGAGGTGCTCAACAGTGGGAGCCTCGGCGATACCAACGGCGTCTCCGGATACTTCAAGGCACTCGCCCGCGAGAATGTCGAAGGACTTTGGCTGACCGGTTTCACCGTGGTCGGCGCGGGTAAAGACATCACCTTGGAGGGACGCACGCTGCGTGCGGACCTGGTGGCGACTTATCTGCGCAAGCTGAACAATGAAGAAATTCTGCGCGGCCACGAGTTCGCCATGTTGAGCGTGCAGAAGCCGCCGGTCGCGCCCGGCCCGACCGCGGGTGCGCCCGCCGCGAAGCCGGACTACCTCGAATTTCGCATGGGCAGCCACATCGCCGACGCGTCCACGCCGCCGGTCCCAGGAGTGGCGCGATGAAAGTGCTGCTGACCAAATACCTCAAACGCATGGACGCGCGGTCGCAGCGGGAGCGCATGCTGATCCTGCTCGCGGGTATTGCAATCATCCTGGGTGCTTTCTACGTCGCTGGTATCGCGCCCGCGCTCGCACACACGAAAACGCTGAACGCCAAGATCGCGGATGAGAAGAAGCAAATCATCGTCGCGGACGTACAGAAAGCCGAGCTGGAGAAATCTTTGAAGCAGCCACCGGACGTGGCGTTGCGCGACCGCATCACGGTGAAACGCCGGCAGATAGCCGACGTCGAGTCGCACCTCGCGGGACTGCAGCGCACGCTGGTGCCGCCCGAACGCATGGCGAGCGTGCTCGAGCAGTTGATCGGACAAGACCGGCGTGTGCGCATCGTCGGACTGGTCAATCTGCCGCCGACGCCGTTAGTGCAGAAGGGCAACCAGGCCGCGCCGGCTGTCGGCAACGCCAGCGCAACGCCCGGCATAGCGAGCGCGCCGCCTGCGCAGCAAGCCGCGCGGCACGTGTTCAAACACGGCGTGCAGGTTCGCGTCGAAGGTAGTTATCTGGACGTGCTCGCCTACGTCGCCCAGATCGAAAAGCAACCATGGCAAGTCTATTGGGGAAGAACTGAAATGAGCGCGGACTATCCGCAAGTACAAGTCGAGCTCACGCTGTACACGCTGAGTCTCGACAAAGCGTGGCTGGTGGTGTGATGAGCGCCTCGTCGAATGCCATGCAAATCTGTTGCGCAGCGATTCTCGCTTGCGGCGTCGCCACCGCGTTGGCGCAGACGCTTTCCGATCCCACGCGGCCGCCTGCCGGGTTAGGTCTGCAAGGCGTGCCGATCGGCGGCGAAGCAGGCGGCTTGGGCCTCTCGTTGGAATCGGTCCGCATCTCTGCCGACTCGCGCTCCGCGATCATTAACGGCGAGCACGTTCAGATCGGTCAGCGCGTCCGCGGACTGCGGCTCGTAAGAGTTTCGGAAAACGAAGTGGTCGTACTCGAAGGCGGGCAGCGTCGCACGCTGAAGCTATTTCCCGGCGTAAACAAAAAGCCGGTAGCGATTGCGCCGGAAGCGAAGATCGGACGCCCCGTCCCTCAAGACCGGCCCAGCGCGCGTAATGATGAATAGAGACCTGCCGAACATGAGAATTTCAGCGACCGCTGTTGCCTTGTTGCTGGCGTTGACCGCCGGCTGCGCGCAGCACGGCGGCATGCAAGCACACTACGAGGATGCGACTGCAGAGCTGAACAAGGCCGCGGCTGGTCAGCCGTCGGTCAAACAGGCGGATGCAGTAAGCCAGGCGCTATTGCCGCCGCTGGTGATCGAGATGCCGCGCTCCGATGGCAAGCTGGGCGAACCGCGCTTCGATCTGGCGGTGAATAACGCACCGGCGGCCGAGGTGTTCGTGGCGATTGCCTCGGGCACCCACTACAGCGTAGTAGTGAACCCGGCTATCACGGAAAGGTTGTCGGTCAACCTCAAAGACGTGACCGTGTTCGAAGCGCTCGACACGATCCGCGACATGTATGGCTACGAATACAAAGTGCAGGGCCGGCGCATCCACATTCAACCGATCACGCTTCAGAGTCGCGTGTTCGTCGTCAACTATCTGAACAACACGCGCAAGGGCCGCAGCGAGGTTCGCGTCAGCTCGGGCGCTATTTCCGACAGCGCCGGTCCGGGGTCATCCGGGACGCCGACCACCACTACCGTCCCGCAAACCAGCAACGTGCAGGCACTGCAAAGCAGCCGCATCGAGACGACTTCCGACGTCAACTTCTGGAGCGACCTCGGCACCGCCGTACGCAGCATCGTCGGTACCGGCGAGGGCCGCAACGTCGTTCTCAATCCGGAGTCGGGCATCATCCTGGTCCGTGCGCTGCCCAAGGAGTTGCGTGAAGTCGATTCGTTCCTGCACACGATGCAAGGCGTCGTTGCGCGGCAGGTGCTGCTCGAAGCGAAGATCATCGAAGTCCAGCTCAACGACAACTTCTCGACCGGCATTAACTGGGGCGCGTTTCGCACCGGCGGTAACAGCCGGATCGCAGGCGGGATGCTGCAGCCCGGCACCACGCTCAGCCCGCAAGGCACTTTGGGGACATTCACCACAGTCGGCCCCGACGGCCAGTCGCTGGCCAATTCGGATTTCACCTCCAATCCGGCTACGCCGGGTTTTCTGGCTACCGGCTCAGCCGTTCCCGGAACGCTGTTCGGACTCGCATTTCAAACCGCGAATTTCGCCGCGCTGCTGAATTTCCTGCAAACGCAAGGCGAGCTGCAGGTGCTTTCCAGCCCGCGCATTGCCACCTTGAACAACCAGAAAGCCGTGCTCAAAGTAGGCACCGATGAATTTTTCGTGACCAACGTCACGACCAACCAGACCACCACGACCGGCGGCGCCGTGCAGAATTCGCCGTCGATCAC
>JBBRGM010000020.1:0-21730 GCA_038240725.1 Burkholderiales bacterium
TAGGCGTCGCCCCGTCGAGCGTATTTGCCTGATGCGGTGTGCCGCCACGTCCGGCAGCGGCAGCGAGCACGCTCGCAGCCGGCCTGCTGCGCGACAGAACGAGCTTGGCCTCCAGTCCACCGCCGTCGCGATTGCGCAGCGTCACATCGCCGCCCATCGATTGCGCCAGATTGCGCGCGATCGACAAGCCGAGGCCGGTGCCGCCGGTGCCCTGGTTGCGCGAGCCCTCGAGGCGATAGAACGGTTCGAACACGCGCTCGAGCTCATCTTCGGGAATGCCCGGCCCGCGATCGCGCACATACAGCGTCAGTGCATCGCTGGCGTCGTCGATTGCTATTTCCGTGTCACGGCCGTAGCGCAACGCGTTGTCGAGCAGATTCTGCAGACACCGCTTGAGGCCCTCCGGTTTGCCGAAGTACGGCGCGGTCGCACTGCCCAGTACGTGCATCGCGTGGCCGAGCTCTTCCGCATCTGCATGCAGCGCTGCGACCAGAGCGCCGATGTCGATCGGCCGGATCGGCTCGCGGTCGTCCAGCCCGCGCATGAAACCCAGGGTCGAATGCACCATGTGCTCCATCTCCGCGAGGTCGCGTACGAACTTCTCGCGCACGTCCGGCTGCTCGAGCATCTCAGCGCGCAAGCGCAGGCGCGTGATCGGCGTTTTTAGATCGTGCGACATCGCAGTTAGAATCCCCGTGCGATTGCGGATGTAGCGTCCGAGTCTTTCCTGCATCGCGTTGAACGCGCGCGCCGCACGTTTGACTTCGCGCGGACCGCCCTCGGGTAGAGCCGGTCGATTGATGTCGCGCCCCAATGCTTCGGCTGCTTCTGCGAGACGCGACAACGGCCGCGTAACCCAGCGTACGGCGAAAAAGGACAGCACGGCGAGCACCGCCATCATGACCAACAAGTTCGCAATCGTTCGCGTGGGCAAACGCGGCAGGCGCCGCGGCTCCGGAATCGAAAGCGCAATCCAGGTGCCATCGGACAAACGCGTCTGTACGCCGAAAATGAAACCGGACTGAACGTGGTTCTGCCCCGGATCCGGCGGTATCGCATCGCTGCGTTCTACTGCAACCTTGACCGGCGGCGTGTCGCCGACGACTTCCAACAGCACTTCACGAAACACGACTGCGTTGGCGGGCGGCTCCGCGGGACCTACCGTTGAACCTGTGTTGCGAAATTCCATACGTATACCGCGCGCGTTGGCAACTTCCGCCAGGGTCGCGCGGTCTGAAGAAGGCAGCCGATCCGCCAGTTGCACGAAATCGGCGATCCGATGCGCAGCCCGCCCGGCGGTGATCCGGAAGATCGAGGTTTCGCGATCGGGCAACTGCACGGTCAACATCACCACGAACGTCACGACGAAGCCGCCGAGAAAAATCATAACGAGGCGGGCGAGCAATGTATCGGGGACAAAACGCATGATCGCGATTCTAAGCCGCAGGGGTCAGGGGATGGCGCTGCCAGCGCAAGTCAGCTCGGCTCCACGTTGGCGGCCAGTACGTAGCCCTCGCCGCGCACAGTCTTGATGATGGCGGGCTCCCGCGCATCGTCGCCCAGACGTTGACGCAGGCGGCTCACTTGCACGTCGACGCTGCGATCGAGCGGGTCGGCTTCGCGCCCGACGGTTAGGTCCATGAGCTGATCGCGGGACAAAACCCGATTGGGGTAGGACAAGAATACGCGAAGCAGGCGAAACTCGGCGCCCGAGAGAATAACCACCACCTGCTGCGGAGAAATGAGATTGCGTGCGGGCAAATCCAGCGTCCAGCCGGCAAAGCGCATCGAGCGCACGTCTTCCGGCTGCAGGTTGCCCGGCACCGTGCGGTGACGGCGCAGTACCGATTTGATGCGCGCAAGCAGCTCGCGTGGATTGAACGGTTTGGGAAGATAGTCGTCCGCGCCAAGCTCGAGCCCGACGATGCGATCCATATCGTCGCCCTTCGCGGTCAGCATGATGACGGGAACGATGCCGCGTGCGCGAAGATTGCGACAAAGCACGAAGCCGTCGTCGCCGGGCAGCATGACATCGAGAATCACCAGATCGACACGCGCGCTCTCCAGCAGATTCCACATCCCGCGACCATCGGCTACCGAAGAAACGCGATAGCCGTTTTTCTGCAGATAGTCGCCGAGCAGCGTGCGAATCTCGCGATCGTCGTCGACGACCAGAATATGGTCGGAGGTTGTCATTCGCCTTTATACCGCGTGCGTTATATCCCGTGTGAGCAAAAACGTAAACCAGTCTGACGCGGAGCATGCGTGCAACACGCGGTTACAAAGCAGCCCTGCGCCGTCATGCGTGGCGCACCGATCACTGGTCTAATGCTCGCGGACTTAACGGGGAGATTCGACTGAATTCGCATTGCACGGCGTAGTGCTGCCGGCTTGGTTGCGTTCGCGATCGCGGGAGCTGCGCTGAGCTGCATCGCCGCCGAGCGCGATCCATTCGCGATCGACAAGCTGCGTCCGCCGACGCCGAGCAGCTTCTGGAAGGGGCCGGCAACTGCATGTCCGGCGACGCCCGTCGTGCCGGATCCGCTGCGGCTCGCGGACACCGTTGATCTTGCGTTGTGTAATAACCCGTCGACGCGAGAGTCGTGGGCTGCTGCCAAAGCATCTGCCGCGGCCTACGGCATCGCCAACTCGGCATTCTTGCCGAACATCGATGGCAGCATCACGTTACAGCGCAATGAAGTGCGTAGCGCGCCCGGAGACGCCGGTTACTCGTCGCTCAACGCTTCGCTCTCGTTCAACTACTTGTTGTTCGACTTCGGCGGACGCGACGCGGCGGCGGAGCTCGCTCGTCAATCTCTATTCGCCGCCGACTGGGCGCACAACAACACGCTGCAAACCATCCTTCTCAATGCGGTGCAGGCGTACTACCAACTCTACGCAACGCAGGAAGCAGTGCAATCTGCGCTCGCCGCCGAGAAGTACAGCTTGACCAGCCTCGAAGCAACGCGCGCGGTTGTGCGTCGGCAATGCAACGCGCGCCGACGTTCTGCAGGCGCAAACAGCATATTCGCAAGCGCAGCTCAATCGTACGCAAAGCGAAGGCGACGCCGCCAATGCGCGCGGCATAGGCGAATTCTCTGGGACTGTCTGCCGATCGCAAGCTGAATATTGCGCAGCCGCCCGATCTGCAAGCGCAGAAGATTGCCGAGCGCGGCGTTAGCGATTTAATCGAGCTCGCGCGAACCCAGCGTCCCGATCTCGCTGCCGCGCAGGCGCAAGTGCGCGCCGCCGAATCGAACGTGCGCGTGCAGCAGTCGTTCGGCAAACCGACCGTTTCGTTATTCGGCAGCGTCGGCAGTACGCGGCAATGGTCGGGATCCGATCCGCGCACCGGCGCCTGGGGCGTGCAGCTGAGTATTCCGCTGTTTACCGGATTTGCCAGCATGTATCAGACGCTGTATGCGCGCGGACAACTGGAAGTTCAGCAGGCCACGCGCGACAAGCTGGTGACTGACGTGTCGCTCGATGTTTGGCGCGCCTATCAAGATCTGCGCACTCAGGGCCAGTCGTTGACCACGGCGGCGGAGCTGCTGGCGAGCGCGCAGGAATCCTACAACGTTGCGCTCGCGCGTTATCGCGCAGGCGTCGGCACGATCACCGATTTGCTCAACGCCCAAAGTGCACTGACCAGTGCGCAACTGCAAGTTATTCAGGCACGCTACCGGTGGAATCTTTCCAAAGCGACACTAGCGAAAGCGATCGGCGTGCTGGATCCCAATCTCGTGTCCGACATCGCGCCGGCGTCGAATAGGCCGAATCACTGATCATCTTTTCATGAGCAAGCTCAAACGTTATTCGGTTCGAATCGCAGCGCTCGTCGTTTTGCTCGCCGCGGCCTATGCCGGCTACACGTATTGGCACAACGCTTCCAATCGACCGCTGGAAGAGCGCTACACGATCGAGGAGGTGAGCGCGGGCAATCTGACGCAGACGGTGACTGCTAACGGCACGTTGAACCCCGTGGTGCTGGTGAATGTCGGCACGCAGGTTTCAGGCACGGTAAAAAAGCTCTACGCCGATTTCAACAGCCAGGTGAAGGCCGGACAAATTCTGCTCGAGCTCGATCCGACGACGTTCAAAGCAACGGTGCAACAGAGCGCGGGCAACGTCGCCAGCGCAGAAAGCATCATTGAAGCTTGCGAAAGCGAACGAGCAGCGCATGCGCGAGCTGTTCGGTTTGGAATACGTTTCGCATCAGGATCTGGATCAAGCGGTGCAGGCGCGCGAGGCCGCGCATGCGCAGTTGCAAACCTCGCGCGGACAATTGCTCAAAGACCGTGCGAACCTCGACTACAGCATCATTCGCTCGCCGGTTTCCGGTGTTATCGTTTCTCGGCAGGTCGATCTCGGCCAAACGGTTGCAGCGAGTTTTCAGACGCCGACGCTATTCCAGATCGCGCAGGACCTGACTCAGATGCAGATCGATACCAACGTAGCGGAAGCCGACATCGGCAAGATGCAGCTCGGACAAACGGCGCGCTTCACGGTCGACGCGTTCTCCGGGCAGCGCTTCGAAGGCAAGGTGCGGCAAATCCGTCTCAACCCGATCAATCAGCAGAACGTCATTACTTACGACGTCGTCGTGGCGGTGAGCAATCCCGAGCGCAAGCTGATGCCTGGCATGACTGCGTACGTGAGCTTCATCATTCAGGAGCGCAGCGGTGTCCTGTTGGTATCGAACGCCGCGTTACGGTTTCGCCCGGCCGATGCTCCGAAGGATGGGAAAAAGGGCGGCAAGCGCGAGCGGCCGAGCAAAGGCGTCAGATCGCCGACCGTTTATGTGGTTCGCGGCGAAGAGCTGGTCCCGGTGCAGGTCAAGACGGGGATCTCGGATGGACGCTATCCGGAGGTGTCGAGCGGCGATCTCAAAGCGGGAGATCACGTCGTGGTCGAAGACAATCAGCCGGATCAAAGAACCGGCGGCGGCATGCAATCGCCGTTTCGCATGAGGCCGTTGTGATGAGTGCGACCAGCAGTGTGACGCAAGTTGTAAGCGTCGAGCATTTGTACAAACAGTACGCGACCGATGCCGGTCCGCAGCCAGTGCTCAAAGACGTCAGTATGGTCATTCATCAAGGCGAGTTCGTCGCGGTCATGGGTCCGTCGGGCTCGGGCAAATCGACCTTCATGAACATTCTCTGCTGCCTCGACACACCCACGGAGGGACGCTATCTGCTGGACGGCAACGACACCGCGCAGCTCACCAGCGATCAGCTCGCGCGGCTTCGCAATCGATTTATCGGATTCGTGTTTCAAGGTTTCAATCTGCTGTCGCGCGCAGTGCTGCTCGATAACGTCGCCTTGCCGTTGTTGTACGCAGGCGTCAAGAAGCCCGAACGCGAAGCGCGCGCCTACGAGCTTTTGGAAAAGGTCGGCCTCGGCCGCTACGCACGCTATCTGCCGAGCCACATCTCAGGAGGCCAGCAGCAGCGCGTCGCCAACGCTGACGCTTGCCGATTCGCGCGCGCTGGCAGAGTTGTCAACGGTCGAAGCGGTAGCGCCGGTCGCTCCCGGATCGGCGCAGATCGTCTACGGCTCGAACAATTGGAACTCGCAGGTGTACGGTGTGACACTCAGCTATCTCGACGTGCGCGAATGGCGACTCGAGGACGGTGTGCCGCTCACCGAAGCCGATCTGCGCTCGATGAGCCGAGTCGCGATAGTCGGGCAAACGGTGGTGCGTCAGATCTTCGGCGAAGACGATCCGGTGGGAAAGACGATTCGTATCCGCAATAGTCCATACCTCGTGCTCGGCGTGCTGGCCGCCAAGGGTCAGAGTTACGACGGCCGCGATCAAGACGATACGGTGCTGGTGCCGCTCACGACTGCGCAGCGGATGCTGTTCCGTTCTCAATTTCCGGATTCGGTGCGCTTCATGCTGGTTCAGGCGCGCTCCGAAGACGTCATGGGCCGCGCGGAAAAGGCGATCAACGGTCTGCTGCGAGAACGACATCGCGTGCCATTCGATGCCGAGCCGGACTTTACCTTGCACAATCTGAGCGCTGTTGCCGACGTGCATGCGCAGACCACGCGCGTCATGTCGCTGTTGCTTGGCGCCGTCGCGTCGGTTTCGCTCGGGGTCGGCGGTATCGGCATCATGAATATCATGCTGGTGTCGGTTACCGAGCGCACGCGCGAAATCGGCATCCGCATGGCGATAGGCGCCCGTCACGCTGACATCTTGCTGCAGTTTTTGATGGAGGCGATAATCGTGTCGATCATCGGCTGCCTGATCGGTGTGGTGCTGGGCGTGGGCGGTGCGCTGATCGTGACGCAGACGACCGGCGCGTACGTGATCATCACGGGCGCATCCGTGCTGTTGGCGTTTGTCGTCGCCGCGGCGGTGGGAGTGTTCTTCGGCTTCTATCCTGCTCGCAAGGCCGCGGGCTTGAAGCCAATCGAGGCGCTGCGCTATCAATAGCGCGATTTCGAGGTCTCAGCGGGGAGCGCTAGCAAGTACCGGCGGGTGCAACGCTTAGCCGGTTGTATCCTTCTTGCGCTGCATCTTATCGTACTGAAATTCGCCCGGGCCGGTCATGTAAACATCCCAGCGACTTCCCCGCGGGCCATCGTCCTCCATCAGACTCGCGTCGACCCGCACATCGCTGTCTCGGCTGCTCTGCAGAAATACTTTATGCACGCGCAAGGTGACCACGCGTGCCACTTTCGGATGGTCCATCTGGAATTCATCGCCGGGCGCGAAGCCGTAGCGCGCGCGGGAATACGCGTTCACCGTTCGTTCCGCTTCAATCGAGAGCCTGACCATTTCGCCGAATAGGTTCGCCTCGAGGCGTTTGTGGACGTCGCGCATCTCATCGAACATGAGCTTCAGCTTTGATTCAACGACCGCGTATTCGAGGTCAGGTACTCGCTCTGCCAGGCGGGCGCGCTTCATTTCATTGTAGAACGCGGACACGTTGCGCAGCGCCAGCTTCACCAGGAAAGCGCGATGCCGCAGCGCTGCCACATGGTGTCTCATTTCTGTTTTCATTTTTGTTGGTCCCTGCGATCCACCGCGGTGTCGTTCGAACTCTAATTTTTATGCGGGCTGGTGTGGGCTTGGCCCTGGTCGTCACTGCATCGCTCGTCTCAGTCAAGGGAGCGATTCTACCAACGCGGGAAATCGTCCAGCGACCGTTGTATTGGATCTGTGAAGACGATGCAGATCGATACATAAATCGCAGTCTACGCAATGCAAATCTCGCTCAGTGAATCGCTCGCAACTTCGCCGCAGCGACCGCGAAGCGCTCTGTTCATAGACAACGCAGCGAAGAAATCGATCCCAACCCTTGCTGCAAGTTTCCGGGCTGGACAGGCTTCGATACGTGACGCATCCTGCGCCCATGGAAGCCCTCCGACAAAAGCACGTGTTCGCTACGGCTGTACTGGCCCTCATGGTCGTTTCATGCGGACGCGATAGCGCTCCGCGCCCGCCGCCCACACCGCCTGCGTCGGCGCCCCCGCCCGTGGCCATCGCCGGGGTCGATTCGTATCGACAGGGATTGGATGCCGAGAAGGCACATGACAACGAAGGTGCCATTCTTCTGTTTCGGCAAGCCACCCGCAACAACTACGAGCTTGCCGAGGCCTGGTATGAAAAGGGACGACTGCAGATCCAGCATGCAGCCCCGGCATTCAAGACTAACGAGCTGCTAGCGATTCAGGAATTTCGCGAAGGCTTGCAGGCTGAAAAAGAGGCTCTGCGCTTGTTGAACGAAGGCAAGGTCAGCGTCTGGACTGTGGAAGAGCAAGCGAAGGCGCGCGAGGTGATGGACTTGGACTTGCGGGATGCAGACGAGGCGCTCAGCGACGAGCAGGCATTGACCGAAGCGCTGCGGCTTAGAATCTATTGATTACCTCGGCTTTTCGCCTGCCGGAGAATTTCGTTTCTGAGTACGTCCAGGCGCTCCGATTTGATCGGTGCGCTTTCGAATTTGCGTCCATCTTTGAGCAAAACCTCCAGATGCGCCCAGCGTCCGACTCTGCCGCCCAACCCCTTGACGACGCGATCGACCTGACTCAGCGGCACGGTCACGGCACGCGCCGGGAAGCGATACTCCAGAACTAGATTTTGCCTTGAGAGACGGGCGGCGAAGAATGGCGTCAGGTACGCGCAGTACGCGGATACCGTGAACAACAGGATGGGGACCATGAAAATGCCGAGGGCTCGCGTCGCCGCCGGGCTTGCACCACCTCGCCGGGTAACCGGCGCGACTGAATGCGCGGCTGCGCATTGCCAGTAAAGCAGCGCGAAGAGTCCGCCCGCGACGGTGCCGAAGCTGACGAGCGCGAAGAAGCTTCCGAGGCTGTTGAAGTCCGTATTGAATACAATCGTTTCGATGTCGGCATCCGTCGTTGATTCGAGACATTGCCGTATTGGAATTGGAGTTGGAGCGATGTCTATGGCTCGCTAAGCAATGAGTGCCGGCGCGGATAACGGCGATGTATGCGCACCGAATAAGATTCACTGCAATCTGCCATCCGCTGCAAATAAAAACGCGAGGCTGGGAGGCCTCGCGTTTTTTGACGACCGCTGAAACGAAGCTGGCTACAGCGTGCGACGACGACGGGCAACCATGACGAGCGCGCCGAGTCCCAAAGCCAGCATTGCATATGTATCGGCCTCAGGGACCGGAAGTTGGTTGATACCGACGACGATTCGATAAGCGCCGTCGTTGTCGTCATAAGCGCCCGGCGCCCCGCCGAATCCGAACCCATCCGGAATGGCGAAAAACAGGCGCGTCGCGCCGGTCGGGGCGATGAACTGCTTGAACGCCGCCGCACTGGTCACTCCACTGCCGATATAGAAAACCTGTCCCAGCAACGGCGTGAGCGAACCGGCGTCAGCCAATGCGCCGGTAAAGTCCAACGTCCCTGGCGCGACCGCCCCGTTCGGAATGTCGTCGTTCAGGAATACACCCGCGAGTGCGCCCTGCGGACCCTTATAGCCGCTGATGCCATCGAGGGAGGTCAGATCGCTGCCACCGGTCGTGCTGCCCGCCGGCCCGAAGAAGGGCGGTCCAAACCCGTTGAAAAAGTTGATCCCGCCGGAAGCCGGGTCCAGAACTCGAATGACATCGCCAGCCGCCACGTTAATGAACGATGGCATCGACTCTTGAATTTCCTCGGGGGTTGGCCCCGGGTGGCGAATCAAATGCGATCCCGTGGTCCACGCATCGGATGCTGCTGGAATTACAACGTCAGTACGTCCTGCGAGAAAAATCGCGTCGCTGCCACGAATGGTCAAGTCGTGAGATTCAATTGCGCCCCAGGAAATCGTGGCGGTCAGTAATGAAGCCGCCGCAATGACAGGGCGCAGGCGGTGAATGAAAGTATGCATAGGGGTTCCCTTGGTGTTGCAAAGTACAGCGGTTATTGTTCGATTAGCTGCTGATCAGGTCACCAGCGAGATGGATTTCTATCAGCAACTCACTGTGTGCATTAACATTTTTTTGTCAATTTTGCGTTCATGCGCACCGCATCGACAGCCTAACACCGCCATACTTACTGCTCAAGAAAGAACGTATGCCAACGAATCAGCGTTGCACCTTTCAAGAATTCGACGCCGATGTTTTCCCTGTTGCGGCCTGCCCTGACATTGCCAGCAACCGCTCATTCAGCCTTCGAACGAAAATCGCCGGATCGTCGAGCTGACCGCCTTCCGCCAGGAGTGCCTGGTCGAACAGGATGTGACTCCAGTCAGCGAAGCGCGCGTCCTGCGATCCGCCGGTCAGACCGGCGACGATCGGATGATGCGGATTGATCTCGAGAACCGGCTTACTGGCAGGCACCTTCTGGCCTGCTGCCTTGAGCAGCCGTTCCAGGTTCATGCTCATTCCCCACTGGTCGGATACGAGGCAAGCAGGTGAGCTCGTCAGGCGATGCGTGATTCGTACTTCCTTTACTTTATCGCCTAATGCGTGTTTTATTTTCTCAGTGAGGTCCTTGTACTCGCCTGCTTCTTTTTCCTGCTCCTGTTTTTCGCTTTCGTCTTCCAGCTTGCCGAGATCGAGATCGCCTTTGGATACCGATTGAAGCGGCTTGCCTTCGAATTCGCTCAGATTGGATGCGACCCATTCATCGACGCGATCGCAGAGGAGGATCACTTCCACGCCTTTCTTGCGAAAGATTTCGAGGTGCGGACTGTTCTTGGCCGCAGCGAAAGAGTCCGCGGTGATGTAGTAGATTTTCTCCTGCCCTTCCTTCATGCGCGAAACATATTCCGCCAGGGAAGCGCTCTGCGCCTCGGTGTCTGCGAGCGTGGTTGCAAAGCGCACGAGCTTCGCCACGCGATCCTTGTTGGTGAAGTCCTCGCCGATGCCTTCCTTGAACACGCGACCGAATTCCTGCCAGAACTTGCCGTACTTTTCCGGCTCTTTCTCAGCCATCTCCTCAAGCAGCGACAGGACGCGCTTGACCGAGCCGGCGCGAATGCCTTCGACGACTTTCGATTCCTGCAAAATTTCGCGCGAGACGTTGAGCGGCAGATCATTCGAGTCGATCACACCGCGCACGAAACGCAGGTAAGCCGGCATTAGCTGTTCCGCGTCGTCCATGATGAAGACGCGCTGCACGTAGAGCTTTACGCCGTGCCGATGATCGCGATCGGCGAGATCGAACGGTGCGCGCTGCGGCAGGTACAACAGCAGCGTGTACTCCTGCTTGCCTTCCATCTTCGCGTGCGCCCACGCCAGCGGCGGTTCGAAGTCGTGCGCCACGTGCTTATAGAATTCCTGATACTGCGATTCGGAGATATCCGAGCGAGGGCGGGCCCACAATGCGGAAGCCTGATTGACCTGCTCATCTTCGTCCTTGACCACAGTTTCGCTTTTTTCCTGATCCCATTCCTCTTTGCTCATAACGATAGGAACAGTGATGTGGTCGGAGTACTTGGTGATGATCGAACGCAGGCGCGATCCTTCAAGCAGGTCGCTCTCGCCTTCGCGCAGATGCAGGATCACGTCCGTTCCGCGTCCTGCTTTCGCTGCGAGCTGCACCGTGTAGTCGCCCTGACCGTCGCTTTCCCAGCGCACGCCGTGCTCCGCGCCGAGACCGGCGCGCCGCGTGATCAAGGTAACTTTGTCGGCGACGATGAACGACGAGTAGAACCCGACCCCGAACTGGCCGATCAGATTGGCATCCTTCGCCTGGTCGCCAGTCAAATTCTTGAAGAACTCGCGCGTCCCGGACTTGGCAATGGTGCCGATGTTCTCGATCACTTCCTCGCGCGACATGCCGACGCCGTTGTCCGAGATCGTGATCGTGCGTGCCGATGCGTCCACGTTTACGCGAATCTTCAGATCGGGCGTGTCTTCCCACAGTGCCTGATCACCCAGCGCTTCGAAGCGAAGCTTGTCGCAGGCGTCCGAGGCATTCGATATCAACTCGCGCAGGAAAATCTCTTTATTGCCGTACAGCGAATGCACCATCAGATGCAGCAGTTGTTTGACTTCGGCCTGAAAACCGAGTGTCTCTTTGGTAGAAGCGTCGCTCATGGTGTCGGCTCTAAAAGTGTTTAGGGTACGTTTACGGATGCGGGATAACTGGTAGCGCGCTCAGCTCAATTCAAGTCCTGACGGCAGGTTCTAAATCAGCTCGGAACTCGTCAGCGTCCGCGGCGGTCTGTCATAAAACCCGCTTAACTCTAAGGAGCCCGGATGTCATCTATAGCGCGTTGTATCGCGGCTGCCGGCGTAAGCTTCTCCGTGCGCGCGCTTGCGGTTCTGTTTATGGTGCTCGGCTCCGCTGCGGGCAGTCATGCGCAAGATCTTCCGCTCGATCGGATCAAGCTTCCCCCGGGATTCAAGATCAGTCTATATGCCAAGGTCCCACAGGCGCGCTCGCTCGCGCTGGGAGAGCGCGGCACGGTGTTCGTCGGCACCCGCGGCGCTGCAGTCTACGCCATCCTGCCGCCGGTCGACGGCAAGTCCGACGTCGTCGAGATTGCAGGCGGGCTCAACACCCCAAACGGCGTGGCAGTTCGAGACGGTGCCCTGTATGTAGCCGAAATCAGCCGCATTCTGCGGTTCGATAACATCGAGGCGAATCTGCGCAGACCGCCGAAGCCTGTCGTCGTCACTGACCAATACCCGCGCGACGGCCATCACGGCTGGAAGTACATCGCATTCGGTCCGGACGGCTGGCTGTACGTACCGGTGGGTGCGCCGTGCAACATCTGCGAACCCGATCCCAATCGCTACGCGCTCATATCGCGAATCAAGCCGGATGGCAGCGGGTACGAGGTGTTCGCGCGCGGGATCCGCAACTCGGTCGGCTTCGACTGGGATCCACGGACCAAAGCGCTTTGGTTCGATGAGCACGGTCGCGACATGATGGGCGATGACATGCCGTCCGACGAGCTCAACTATGCGCCGAAAGCCGGTATGAATTTCGGCTACCCGTATTGCCATCAGGGCGACACGCCCGATCCCGAGTTCGGCAAGAAGCATAAATGCGATGAGTTCACGCCGCCGGCGTGGAAACAAGGCGGGCATGTCGCGCCGAACGGCTTGAAGTTCTACACCGGTAAGATGTTCCCGTCGGATTACCAGAACCGCATCTTCATAGCCCAGCACGGTTCCTGGAATCGCAGCAAGAAAAACGGCTACCGGGTGGTCAGCGTGACGGTGAATGGCGGCACCGTCGAGAAGTCCGAGGTATTCGCCCAGGGCTGGATGGAAAATGAAGAAGTCTGGGGCCGGCCGGTAGATCTCCTGGTGCTCGCAGACGGAAGCTTGCTGATCTCCGATGACACCGCAGGCGCGGTCTACCGGGTGACTTACAGCAACTAAGTGGACGGGCAGCAAATTAAGTGGACGGGCAGCAAATAGTGGGCGGGCAGCAAATAGGGCGCGGGCGCGTCATGCACCGACTGCTTAACGCAATGACCTCGTAGTCGAAGGGAATGCACCATCGGCGGCAGCTTCAGCGGTGCGGCAGCGGCGCCAAACCTATAAGCATGCAAACAAATGCTTTACTGCTCGCGCCGGTGCGGCGTTCTCGCGCTGTCGTCTCCCTCGGGACTAGCGTCCGGTGCGTTCGCCGCGACCGTGAGCGTTTCGAGCGAAACGTAATCGGTCTTACCGGTGGGAAGGATCGGGATGTCTTGCATCCAGATGATCTGGCGCGCAACAGCCAAATCCGGGCAGCCCATCTTACGAGCGGCGTGCACCAGATGGCTGCGAGTCAGCTCGGGATCGGTCGTGAACAGCACCGTGGTTTCGCCGCTGGCGGGATCGGTGCGCAACACAACGCCGTGCAGATGCTCGGGGGAGGCCGAGCGCGCCACATCTTCGATCATGTCGAGCGACATCATCTCGCCGGCAATCTTGGCGAAACGCTTGACGCGCCCGACCACGGTCAGCACGCCGTCGTCATCGGTGGCGATGACATCGCCCGTGTCGTACCAGCCGTCTCCGTAAATCGATCGCGGTGGATCGATGACGCCGGGATTGTCGAAGCGGTAATACCCCAGCATCACCTGTACGCCACGCAGGTGAAGGACGCCGCCGCGCTCGACGCCGTCGAGCTTTTGAATCCGATATTCCAGCCCCGGCAACAGCCTGCCGGCAGTGCCCGGCTTGTAGCACTTTGGCGTCGACAGCGAGATAACGGGCGCACACTCGGTTGCGCCATAACCCTGATAGATGCGCAGTCCGAACTTCTCTTCCCATGCGCGCACCACGTCGGAACCCAATTTCTCGCCGCCGGATATGACGCGACGGATCGAGGTAAAGTCGGTGCTGGTAGCGTTTCTCGCGTAGTAGCTGAGAAACGTGCTGGTGCCGAATAGATAAGTACAGTTGCGGCGATACGCGATCTCCGCAATCGCGCGGTAGCGAAGCGGAGATATATAGAGAAACAGCTTGGTGCCGGTTACCAGGCACAACATCATGCCGGCGGTAAAGCTATAGCTGTGGTACACCGGCAGGGGGTTGAGCACCTTATCTTGTGGTGTGAAGTCGATTACGCTCGCCAGCTGGGTGATGTTGGCCAGGATCGCCTCGTGGCTCAACACCACACCCTTGGGTTTCGCCTCGGATCCCGAAGTAAAGACGACTACTCCGGGTCCGCTGCTGCGCCCCGGGGACATGACTCGCCGCGGAAACCATTGCGCGTAGGCGATGAGCCAGAGCTTGTTCTTAAAGCCGAACTCAGCACGCACGTCTTCGAGATAGATCAGTTTCAGATTCGCGATGGCCGCCACGATCGACGCCAAGCGCTGCTGCTCGATAAAAGCGCGAGACGTGATCACCGTGCTAACACGCGCCGCGATGCACGCGCTTTGTACGGCAACCGCGCCGGCCGAATAGTTGAGCATCGCGGGCACCCGGCCGAACGCAGACAGGCCGAGCACGGTGCAAACAGTAGGAATGATATTCGGGAGGAGCACGCCGACGTTTTCGCCGGCTGCGCACGTCGCCGCCACTGCGCGTCCGATAGCGAGCGAGCCTTTCAGAATGGAAGCGTAGGACTGCGGTTTTTCTTTCCAGTCCTCGATGATGGGGACGGCGCGGCCATGTTCCGCCACCGCGTCGAGAAACGCTTCGAACAGCGACATGCACGGACGCTCGCTGAACGCGGCGGCTTCCAGCATGCGTTGCAATTCATCCGAGGCACTCACGCGACGCGCCTTGGACGCCGCCTGATTAGTGGCGCGTATGAGGCGCGGCGCGGCAACGCGGATTCGCGCACGCGGCAACAACCCGCTGCGGCGATAGCGAATACGCAGGGGCATTACCTGCACGCCCGACTTCGCCGCGATCAACGCGGGGATCTCGTACACCTTCATCACCGCGTGCGACGCGGAAATACGGCCTTCGGGGTAGACCACCACCGATGCGCCGGACGCAAGCAGCCGTAGTACCTTTTTAATTACGGTCGGATCACTGACTTCTGCAATGAGATGCGGACAAAAATAAAGCACCCAGCGCAGCGGCGCATACAGCAGGTCCTCTTTCGGCAACACCACGACGACCTTGCCGGGCAGCAGCAGCGGCAGCAGCACAGCGTCCATCGCGGACGCGTGGTGAGCGGCGTACAAGATCGCTTCACTGCGTGCAGGCAAGTCACCGATGACCTGCGCGCGCAATATCCAGCGAACTATCCGTTGCACAGCACGGTGCATGTCGTCCCTCTCGTTGCACAGGCCAGGTGCGTCATCGCAGCGCTACCGACTCGCGACCCATTTCCAGAAATGCATGCTTGTTTGTTGGGACAAGCGTCGCCTCGCGCATGTGTTGGTGCACTGCTCTCGATGGTTTTCGCGCTATAAACACGCACTTTTGTCGCCGCTGGATTACGTTGTGTATCGAATCGTATCAACAATGACAACCCTGCGAAAAAAAGCAAAAGATCGAGTGTCGCTTGCCGTTCCTACCTCCCGTCAGATCCAGAGGTCACCAACGACGTGACCCGTATTCAGATCGAATTGCTCACTTCTATTCAGGAGAATCGCATCATGGACATGAACATTCCAGCAGCACTACTCCAGACAAACGCAAACCGGCAATTGCGCCGGACTACTGAGCGTCCAGAATTCTTTTTCTCCGATCAACTCACCGCGCGCTACGATCCCGATACACGTGCGATCTGGTCGCACTGGACCCCGAGCCCGCGACCGAGCTTCAACCACTCGCTGCTCAAAGATCTGTCTTCATATTGTAGCTTCGTGACCGATACCGAAGGCCAGGTCGAGTGCCTGGGCGAGACTATGATGATCGAATATACCGTTATGGCCTCGTCCGTGCCCGGGGTGTTCAATCTGGGCGGCGACCTCAACTCGTTTATCGCGATGATCGAGAACCAGGATCGCACCGGATTGCTCAGCTACGGCAAGGCGTGCATCGATGTGCTCTATCGGAATTATATCGGCCACGGGCTGCCGCTCTGTACGATCTCACTGGTGCAGGGTGACTGTCTGGGCGGCGGCTTCGAGGCAGCCCTGTCGAGCGATGTCATCATCGCAGAAAGGCACGCACGCTTCGGCTTCCCCGAAATACTGTTCAATCTATTTCCAGGAATGGGTGCATATTCGTTCCTCGACCGCCGCGTCGGACGCAGAGTTACCGAACAGCTGTTGTCCACTGGTAAGCTCTACAGCGCCGATGATATGCTGGCGCTCGGCGTGGTTGACATCGTTGTGGACACTGGCGCAGGGGAGGCGCAAGTCGCTTCGCTGGTGAAGCGAAACAGCCGCAGTCGCAATGGACTGCTGGGCATCGCGAATGCACGCCGGCGAGTCAATGGCATCACCTACCAAGAGCTGATGGACGTCGTTGCCATATGGGTAGACGCGGCGTCGCGACTGACCAGCCGAGACCTGAAGTTGATGTACCGTTTGGTGTCGCGACAGAACGACATTCTGAATTCTGCGCATATGCACTAAGTCCGGGCGTGCGTAGTTCGCCGCCCACCGTTGCGCACGCATCAGGTAATGGGAGGGTGGATGTCTCGGCTTCCGTCGGAGTATACGATTCAGGACGTATCGGCCAAGCTCGGCGTACCGGTACAGAAACTACGGCGTTGGGACAGTCAGGGGGTGCTGGTAGCGGGCCGCACCGACGGAGGACATCGCCGTTACTCGCGCGAAATTATTGATGGTCTTGCGAGCTCGTCGCTCGGGGTCGTCGACAACCGGTATGAGGATGAACTAGCGACAGCGCGCAAGGCGTTGCGAGAAAAACGCCGCATCATCCAGCTTCTGCTGGAAAGCGAAAGTCGCTACCGCGACCTCGTGGAAACATCGCACGACTTGATCTGGACCACCGACTCGCAAGGTCGCTTCACTTATTTGAACAAGGGCGCGATCGACATCTTCGGCTTGCAGCCGAAAGAGCTGCTCGGACGTTGTATTTTCGACTTCGAAGCCCGCCCCTCGCACATCTCCAATCGACGCTTCCTTTCCGCTCTGCGCAAGCATGGCGAGATCAAAAATTACATCACTCATTTGATCGCAGCCGATGGCAGCGATCGCTGGGTCGGTATCAATGCACGCGTAGCGCACGATGAAACCGGTCAGAGTCACGGCATCCGCGGCACCGCTCGCAACGTAACCGAGCAGCATGAAGCCGCGCTGCAAATCGAATATCTGGCCACGCACGACGCACTAACCGCCCTCCCGAACCGAGTCAGTCTGCAACGCACGCTCGAACAGGCACTCGAACAGGGCGATGTCGGCGCGGTGCTGTTCATCGATATCGACCACTTCAAACACGTCAACGATAATCTCGGACATCGCTCAGGCGATCGACTGATCGTCGCGGTCAGCGGCGTCTTGAAAGAAGCGACCAAGCAGTTCAACGGTCAGGTGTTCCGACTGGGTGGCGACGAATATGCCGTCCATATGCCCGAGTCGTTGCGCGGGCATGCGATGCAGTCCGCCGAATTGCTGCTGAGCGCGCTGCGCCACTTCCGCTTCCAAGCCGACAGCGCGCTGCCGCGCGTATCGGAGATTACCGCCTCGATCGGCATCGCCTTGTATCCGTTCCATGGCAGCGATGTGAGCGGCTTGCTGTCCAACGCGGATATCGCGATGTACCAGGCCAAGGACGGCGGGCGCAACCGGTTCGTGCTCTACGATCAAGACGCGCAGAGTTTGCGCCGCACGCACAATCGCATGCAGTGGCGCAACAAATTGCGCGAGGTGCTCGATCAAGATCGCCTCGTGCTCTACAGCCAGCCGGTCGTGCGCTTCAACGACATGCGCACGATGCATCAAGAAATTCTGATGCGCATTCGCGACGACAACGGCAATGTGGTTCTGCCCAGCCAATTCATCGAATACGCAGAATCGCTTGGAATCATGCAGGAGATCGACATGCGCGTGGTCGAGCTCCTGATCGAGCATCTCAGTCATCCCGACCATCGCAATCGGAAGATGCGCTATTTCGTGAACCTGTCGCGTGTCTCGATTTCGGACCCCCGCTGGGTACGCCGGCTGCACAATTTATTGGCGAGCAGCGATGTCGCGCAGAATCAGCTGGTGTTCGAAATCACCGAGAGCGCGGCGATGGCGGACGTGGATGTCACCCAGCAGTTCATCCGCGAGCTCAAACAGATGGGCTGCCGAATTTCGCTCGACGATTTCGGCGCTGGTTTCAGCTCGTTCTATTATCTGAAGCGCTTCGACGTCGACTACCTCAAAGTCGACGGCGGCTTTATCCGCGAGCTGGCGAATGACGATAGCAATCGCGTATTCGTAAAAGCACTCTGCAGCGTGGCGCACGACCTCAACAAGCAAGTGATTGCAGAATGGGTCGAGGGGCGCGACGTCATGAAAATTCTAACTGATATCGGTGCGGAATTCGGGCAAGGCTATCTGTTCCAGCGCCCGGCACCGTTGCGGGATTCGTTCCGCGAGCGCGGCACAGTCGCAGGCAGTGGCGGACATAGCGTTGCTGCGATGTCGCAGTTCCGCTAGCGGCCCGGGCTTCTCCGAATTCGGCCTTCTCCGGATACGGATGGCGCTCGCGTCGTGCGAGCGCCATCGAATTTCAACCGGCGCGAATTACCCCGGTTTGGGCGTCACGTCCATTTCCCGTTGCGCAGCTTGTCGGCCCACAGCAGACCGAGAATCGTCTTGCCGTCGGTGATTTCGCCTGATCTCACCATCCGCAGCGCCTCGTCAAAATCCATTTGCAGGCATTCGAGCAGCTCGTCCGCATCGGCGCAGTGACCTTGTTGTTGCAACCCGCGCGCGAGGAACATCTCGATGCGCTCATTCGAATAGCCGATACACGGGTGAATCGTAGCCAGATGGTGCCACTGCGACGCGCCGTAACCGGTTTCTTCCAGCAACTCGCGCTGCGCGGTCGCCAGCGGCGTCTCGCCCGGATCGATCTTGCCCGCGGGTAGCTCGAGAAAATGCAAACCGACCGGATAACGAAACTGTCGCTCGAGCAACACCGTCCCGTCGTCGAACAATGGAATGATCATCGCCGCGCCGGGGTGGAGTACATACTCGCGCACGCCGGTGCTCCCGTTCGACAGGAGAACCTTGTCCTCTTTCAGCGTGAGCAGCTGGCCCTGGAAACCGATGCGCGAAGAAAGCGGCCTTTCGCTGAAGTCACTCGACATACGAATGTCCTGACCTCGCTCGAACTAGAGCGAAGCCTGAATTGCGCGCTGACACAAGCCCATTAGCGCGCCCGGTAAGACACCGAGCACGAGAACCGCGAGCCCGTTGATGCTGATAAGCGCGCGCACGTCCGGCGTCGAGATCAGCGCGGCGTCTTCCAGCGGCTCATCGAAGTACATCATCTTCACCACGCGCAGGTAATAGAACGCACCGATCAGCGAGAACAGGACGGCGACGATCGCCAGCCACGTCATACCCGCCTGCATGATCGACTGAAACACGGATAGCTTGGCGTAGAAACCCACCACCGGCGGGATGCCGGCAAGCGAAAACATGATGAGCAGCATGCTGAAGGCGTACCAGGGATTGCGCCGGTTCAGCCCTTTGAAGTCATCCAGGGTCTCGGCCTCGAAGCCTTCGCGCGAGAGCAGCATGATCATTGCGAATGCGCCGCCCACGGTGAGAACGTAGGTCACGATGTAGAACATGGCCGCGCCGTAACCGCCGACGTTGCCGCCGATGAACCCCAGCAGCATGAATCCCATGTGCGAGATGGTCGAATACGCGAGCATCCGCTTGATGTTCGATTGCGCGATAGCGGTTACGTTGCCGATGGCCATCGATAGCACGCTCAGCAGGATCAGCATCTGCTGCCACTCGATCGCCAGCGCTTGGTCTCCGAGTGCCTGCACAAGGATGCGGACGACGAATGCGAACGCGGCGAGCTCGGGTGCGCTGCCGATAAGCAAGGTGATCGCGGTGGGCGCGCCCTGATAGACATCCGGCACCCACATGTGAAATGGCACCGCCCCAAGCTTGAATCCGAGCCCGGACACAACGAACACTAAACCAAACACGAGTAAGGTCCCGTTCGCCTGATGCGATGCAATCTTGGCGGCGACCTCGGCGATTTGCAGACTGCCGGTCGCGCCGTACACCATCGAAAGTCCGTACAGGAGCATGCCGGACGCCAACGCACCGAGCACGAAATACTTCATCGCCGCCTCGGTTGCAGTCGCCGAATCGCGCGTCAACGCCACTAGCGAATACAGGCACAAACTCATCAGCTCCAGGCCTAGATAGAGCGTGAGGAAATGGCTGGCGGAAACCATCACCATCATGCCGAGTGTCGCAAACAGCGTCAGCACGAAGAATTCGCCGCGGAACAAGCCGCGAGCTCGCGCATAAGCTCTGCTGTAGACGAGCATCGCAGCAACGGAAATCAGGATAAATACTTTCAGCAGCTGCGCCATCGGATCTTCGACGAACATGCCATTGAACGCGTGCGGCGTTTGCGTGCCGCTGCTCGCCGTGATGACTGCCGCGATTGCCAGCGTGAGCAAGGTCAGCGCATAAGTGATGTGCCGCCGCGTCTCATCGATGAACAGATCGACTACGAGCACCAGGCACGCCATCACCAGGACGAATATTTCCGGTGCCGCCGGCGGTATGTTAAGCGTCGCTAAGGTCATTCGAGTCCGAGTCTGAAATTCTGTGCCATTGGAATCGCGCCTGTCATAACTTGCTTTGCGCAACGTGCGCGAGCAGATCGCTCACCGACGTATGCAGCACCGCGCTCATCGGCTGCGGCCAGATGCCCATGCCGAGCACTGCGATTGCCAGCAACGCGAGTATCAACGCTTCGCGCGAGTCGATGTCTTTCAATTCGGCGACGTGACTATTCGCGATGTCGCCGAACATCACGCGCCGGTACATCCACAACGTGTACGCCGCGCCGAAGATCAACGTCGTTGCAGCCAGTGCGGCGTACCAGAAGCTCACCTGCATCGCGCCCAAGGTCACGATGAATTCGCCGACGAAGCCGCTGGTGCCGGGCAAGCCGGCATTCGCCATCGCGAACAGCATGAAGAACGCCGCGAACACCGGCATTTTGTTGACGACGCCGCCGTAGTCCGCGATGTTGCGCGAGTGCATGCGGTCGTACAACACGCCGACGCAAAGAAACATCGCGCTCGACACGAAGCCGTGCGAGACCATCTGCAGGACGGCGCCCTCGGTGCCTATCGCGTTGAACAGAAACAGGCCCATGGTGACGAAGCCCATGTGCGAGATCGACGAGTATGCGATCAACTTCTTCATGTCCGTCTGGACCAGCGCCACCAGCCCGATATAGACGATCGCGATCAGCGACAGCGTGATGACGAAGCCGGCGAGCGCATGACTCGCATCGGGCGCGATCGGCAGCGACAGCCGGATGAAGCCGTAACCGCCGAGCTTCAGCATGATCGCCGCCAGCACCACGGAACCGCCGGTAGGCGCCTCGACGTGCGCGTCGGGCAGCCACGTGTGCACCGGCCACATCGGCACCTTCACCGCGAACGCCATCATGAACGCCAGGAAGATCAGCACCTGCGCGGTCATCCCGATCTTCAGCTTGTGCCAGTCCAGAATCGCGAAGCTGCCATCCGCCGCGTTGTACAAGTAGATGATCGCAATCAGCGTGAGCAGCGAACCGAGCAGCGTATAGAGAAAAAACTTCAACGCCGCGTATACGCGGTTGGGGCCGCCCCACACACCGATGATGATGAACATCGGTATCAAGGTGGCTTCGAAAAAAACGTAGAACAGCAAACCATCCAGCGCGGAAAATACGCCGTTCATGAGACCGGA
>JBBRGM010000021.1:0-21562 GCA_038240725.1 Burkholderiales bacterium
TCAAATCCAGAACGGCAATCCCACACTCTATGCGCAGGCACTCGCTCTGAATCCGACTGGGCGTATGGGCACGCCGCAGGAAATGGCGAACGCTGTGGCATTTCTCGCCAGTCCCGCAGCGAGCTTTATTACCGGTGCCAACCTCGTGGTCGATGGGGCGCTGACGCGCGGCGTTCAGTTCTAGCGCGTCGTACTACTGTGAAGACACGGCGCCACGTAGAAACAAAAATGTCGAGTCTCGAAGCGGGCGTCCCCAACTGGGGAACGCCCGCTTCTTTTTATGCGGCGTGGCGATCTCATGTCGAAATCAAATCGCGTTGAGAAGTCGCAAGGCAGCAGTAAATTTCGCGGCAGCAACTGCGATTGCAGCCGAATCAGCGCCAGGCTTGTACAGCGCCGAGCCTAGTCCGAATCCATTTGCACCGGCGTGCCAATACGCAGCCATGTTGTCGGGCGTGATGGAGCCCACCGGAAGGATTGCAATGGTCTTCGGCAACACGGCACGCAGGGCCTTCAACATGTTTGGCGGATTCGCTTCGGCGGGAAACAATTTCAGTCCATCTGCGCCGGCTTCGATCATCGCCAAGGCTTCGGTCGGTGTTGCGAACCCCGGCAGCGCAATCATGTCAGCCGACTTCGCAGCAACGACCACGCGAGCATCAGAATGCGGCATCACGATCAGGCGACCGCCGGATGCTTTGATTTGCGCAACTTGATCCGTCGTCATTACCGTGCCGGCACCGATCAACGCACGATCGCCGAAGGCTTTGCTCAGCAGCGCGATGCTTTCCAGCGGTTGCGGAGAGTTCATCGGCACTTCGATGATCGCGAATCCGGCGTCGAGCAGAACTTCGGCGACGCTCACCACCTCCGCCGGCGACACACCGCGCAGAATCGCGACCAGCGGGCAGGTCGCGAGCGCTTCGCGAAAGTCGATCATGTGCGGTGCTCCTCAGATAAGAACCCAGCGAGCGCGAACAATCCGTGCACCACTGCATCGGTATCCAGAATTTGCGGCGTCGATCCAAACGTGCGAAGAGCGCGAGAGTAGACTTCCGCCAGCTCTTGCGTGCCTATTACGTACACGGTATCGCTCAGTTTCGGGACAGCGTTTAGCTCGTGGCCGATCAGCAGCCCGGATAAATACGACGCTGCTCTGGCGTTGGGCAGATCGCCGAATAATCCCAGCGCTCGCACGCCGAACAGATGATGCAGCAAGCCGCCCGCCGTGCGCGATCGCTGCACTCCCGCATCGAAGCTCGCAAGATCGGTCTCGCCAGCTTCCATCATGCGCCCCAGGATACTGTGCGCCTTAAGCACTGCGAATACCTCGCCGGTGAGGTAAGTGGCAAATTGGACGACTCGCCCGCTCTCGACCAAAGCCCATTTGCTGTGCGTTCCCGGCAGGCACACCCAGGTTGGATGTGCAGGCAGCATCGCGAGCGCGCCGCAGATCTGCACTTCCTCGCCGCGCATCACATCCGGCACGCCGCTCTCATCGCGGCAGGTCAACCCGGGTGCGATCCATGCACGTCGGTCCGCACCCCAGCGCACTTCCACCATTGCTGTCGCGATTTCAAACAAGCCGGCCGGGCAGGTTACGTAGGGCGCTTCTTTCCAGCCCTGGCGGCTGCCGATCATTCCGCTCATGACGATCGGCCGCTCGCACTGCGCAATCCAGTCGCCGACCTGCTGTTCGAGCGTTTCGGCGAATCGATTTGCGACTGCGAGAATGCCGAGCGGTGCGCTGCGCTTTTCAACGATGGTGCCGTCGCGCGCGAGCCGGTACGCGCGGAGGCTCGAAGTACCCCAATCGATTGCAATCATCTGCGTCCATGCTGAAGTTTTGCGAGTTCGTCATGCTGCGCAAACGCGCGCGGGATGACAAGCGTCGCGGCGTGTTGCGGGCAGGATAGTCGTGCTTGGACGATCCGCGCTTCGACTTGCACGGATCTTACGCTCAGGGGAGCAGAAAATTCCGAATTGCGGCGATGTGCTCGTCGGCCATTAGCATGGGAGCATGACCGATACCGTCGAACTCCACGAGTTTCGCTTTCGGGCCGCGCCGCGTCATCTCATCGGCGGTCTCACGCAGTAGTAGATCGGACTGCGCGCCGCGAATCACCAGTGTCGGACATTTCACCGCATCCCAGAATGGCCACAGGGCGACGTCCTGGATCTCTCCGGTGAACGCATTCGCGATCGCGGGATCGTAGGACATGCTCAACGTGCCGTCATCTTCGCGGCGACCGGAATGCAGCGCGAGATGACCCCATTGCTCATCGGTAAGCGGACCGAACGGTGCGGCCACCACGCGAATGTATTTTTCCAATGCGGCGAGATCGGCGAAACGTTCCCCCTTGCCGACGTAAAGAGCCAAACGTTCGAGCGCGGACTTCGGTATGAAGGGGCCGACGTCGTTGATCACCAGTCGCGCAATCGGCGTGTTAGGCTGTGCTGCAAGCAGCATACCGATCAGACCGCCCATCGAAGTGCCGACCCAGTCGACCTGATCGGCGCCGGTGCGTGCGATCAACGCGGCCATGTCGGAAAGATAGAGCGGGTAACCGTAGTCGGCGGGATGACTCAGACGATCGCTTAGCCCGCGCCCGACGACGTCAGGAGAAATTACGCGGTAATCCGGCGCCAGCGCACGCGCGAGCGTGTCGAAGTCGCGGCCGTTGCGCGTCAGCCCATGCACGCAGATCAACACCTTCTCGGCCTGCGGATCGCCCCATTCGTAGTAAGTCACGCGATGGAAACCGTGCGGACTCATGCAACGCAGTTGCAGTGTTCTCATTCTTCGCCGACCACGGGTAGTTGCTGCGTGGTTTCGAAATCGAGGACCTCGGGTTGGCGGTCACGCAACAGCATGCCGCCTCGGTACAGGTAATACATCGCCAGCATTTGCGTCACGTGATAGAGATCGTTGTGATCGAATCGCGGATGGATGGCTACGCGGCCTTGCTGAAATAAAGTCGCCAGCATCGAGATCATTATGCCCGCGAGTACCCACGGCGCAAACGGCGCGGCCCGTATCCATGCACCCCAGGTGCTCAGCACCAGAATGATGAGCATGGTAAACACGCTGTCGTAGATGGTCAGCCCGAAGCGATTATTGACTGCGATCCAGACGCCGAGCAAGGCAAACTTTGCTACGGCGACGCCGGCGATGATCGCGCGTACTCGCCCGCCTGTATAGACATGCACGATGGCGAGCAGAAACAACAACGAGGAGGCCACCGCTAGTACGGTAGCGCTCGACCAGAGCAGCGGGACCCAGTCCGCTTCGAGTTGTTGCTCAGAGAAGGCGTGCCATAGACCGTTCAACACGACCGATACGCCCGATGCGCAGAATGCGCCGAGCCAGAGTGCGATCGCGCGATCTTTCAGTCGACGCGCTTCTTGATACAAGCCCCAGCCCAGCCAGAGGGTGAACGAGGCGAGCAATAGATCTGTGATCAGGGAGCCGAACACGATTACCTTCATCGGTAGAATCCGCCGCGAGGTGATGCAGCTCGCTTATCCATGCGAGAAACTGCGCCTCGTGCTAGATGAGGCTGGTGATATAGTTGGCTAGCGCGTCGATTTGATCGTCGGTCAATCCGCGCGTGTAGGCGGCCATGTTGCCGGCGTCGTTGGTCCGCACGTGATCGCGAAAATCTTTGAGCTGCTTGACGACGTATTCGTATTGCTGGCCGGCCGCGCGCGGTACTTCGTTTTGTCCGGTAAATCCGCCGAGGTGACACATCGGGCAGAGCGCGTTGTCGGCAATCTTCTTGCCTTCGGCCGCCTTCGCCGAGTCGACCTTGTAGGTGCTGCCTTTCGGTTTTTGCGCCGAGAAATAATCCGCGAGATCCAGCATGTCCTGCTTCTGCAGCGTCGCTGCGATCGGCGACATCAAGGGATCTTTGCGGCGGGCCTCTTTGAAATCGCGCAGTTGCAAGTAGATGTAGCGCGGCGTCTGACCGGCCAATGTCGGCCATAGTGGATTGGCAGAATTCCCATCGGCGCCATGGCACGCTGCGCACACAGCGGCTTTGTCTTTACCTGCCGCGGCATCGGCGAGCGCAACGGTGGGCGCCAACAGCGTGCAGAACAGAACAGCGAGGAGGGGGCGCATAGTCTGTGTTCCAGAGAGAAACGTCTGGGCTACAGTGTAAGCAAGAAACGGCCGCGTCGTTTGCTGCGTCGACGCGGCCGCGATAGAAAATTTTTAGCGGATCAGGGCAGCGCGAAAACGATAACGCTGTTGCCGCGCTTGAAGTCGAGTTGCGTGTTGCCGCCCGCTGCGACAGCGATGTATTGCTTGCCGCCGACGGTGTACGACACGGGCGGTGAATTTACGCCGGCGCCGCATTGGAACGACCACAGCTTGCTGCCGCTCTTGGCATCGTACGCGTTGATGTTGCCATTGCCTTCACCGGTGAACACCAGATTGCCCGCTGTTGCCAGCACGCCGCCGATCAGTGGCTGATCGGTATCTGCTTTCCACGCAACTTTGCCGGTGTCCAGATTGACTGCAGACAGACGGCCCCACTGTTTTTCCGTCGGTATCACTTTGAACGCGCCGCCGAGCCAGAGCTTGTCGCCGCCCGGATAGTTCGCCGATTCGACGTGATAGGTCATCGGTTGATGCAGATTCGCTGCGTAGGCCATATGCAACTTCGGATTGATTGCCATCGGCGACCATTCGACGCCGCCGTTGGCACCGGGCAACATGCGCGCGCCGTTGGCCGTCGGCTGCACCCACATGTTTTCTTGCGGGATCATCGCTTCGGAGAAACGGATGAGCGACAAATCGTCGCGGTTGTGCACGTACACGTGACCGGTCTTGCCGCCATGAATTGCGACCGGGACCATCTTGCCGGATTTATCCTTCGCTTCGGTCAGAATGACCGGGCTCACCGCGTCCAGATCCCACACGTCGTGCGCGACGTATTGGAAATGCGCTTTATACGCGCCGGTGTTCAGATCGACGGCAACGATCGAGTCGGTGTAGAGGTTATCGCCAGGGCGAATATCGCCGTACAGATCCGGTGATGGGTTGCCCACGACGAAGTAGATCGTGTGCGTTTTCTTGTCGACTGCAGGCGCCATCCACACGCCCCCGCCCAGGGTTTGATAGAAGTCGCTGCCGTTTTTGTTGAGCAGTTCTTTCTCTTTGGCGATGTTGCGGAGCATGTTGCGTCCGGTGGCATCGTGGGTTGCCCAGACGCCTTCATGGCCTTTTTCCGGAATGGTGTTGAACGTCCACATCAGTTTGCCGGTCTTGGCGTCGAACGCTTTCACGAAACCGCGAATGCCGTATTCGCCGCCGTTGGTGCCGATCAACACCTTGTTGTCGACCACGACCGGCGCCATCGTTTCCGAGTAGCCTTTTTCGGGATCGGCAATGTCGGTCGACCATTTCACCTGGCCGGTCTTGGCGTTGAGCGCAATCAGTTTCGCGTCGAGCGTGCCCATGTACAACGTGTCTTCAAACACGGCTACGCCGCGGTTGTTCGGCCCGCAGCAATACGTCGTGATCGGTCCCATCTTGTGTTTGTAATGCCAGAATTCTTGGCCGGTCGCGGCATCGACTGCATAAACGTGGTTGTACGAAGTCGTCAGAAACATCACGCCGTTGACGACGATCGGGGATGTTTCCATCGATTCGCGCACTTCGGTCTGCACGATGAACGCGGGCTTCAGCTTCGCGACATTGCCCGCGTTGATTTGATCCGCGGCGTAGTAGCGGCTGTTGCTGTATGACATGTTGGACTGCAGCCAATGGTTCTTGTCTGACTCTGAGCTGTCCAGCATCGCCTGGGTTACTGGAACCAGCTTCGAGGACATCGGCGCGGTGCTGCTGGTCGATGTCCCTTCAATCTCAGCCGCGAACGCGGTGCCTATGCTGCTGGTAAATGCCACAGCCAAAATTACTATCGATCTCTGCATCGAAGCGTTCATGCCACACCTCCATACTTTTTTATGTTGGACCCCGGATCCTTGCGCCGCAACAATGGCGTACGTCGCGGTGGCACGGACTATAATGGTTTCGCGCGTTAGTCCACAAGCATCAACACACGATGGGAACTGTAGACGTAAGTGTGTATCTCGACGCATTACGGATCGGCTTGAAAATTTCTTTCCAATTCCCGAGGAGCCACGTGAACATGTTTGCTGCGTGCAAGACTCTGGCTGCGATTGCGTTCGTATTTTGTCTGGGGTGTGTTGCGCCGCCATGCTCGCATGCGCAGGCCGAGATCACCGAAAAGCAGTTGAACGTCAGGCTGCTGGAATTTTCCAAGCAGAAAGACGAGGTGCGCGCGCGCAAAATGGTCGACGAAGGTGCGGCAATCGACTCACGCAATCGCGCCGGCGAAACGCCGTTGATGATGTGGGTAAAGGCAGGCAATCGCGAGATGGTCGCGTGGCTGATCGAGAAGGGAGCGAAGGTAAACCAGGAGGCGGTGAATCACACCACACCGCTGATGGCGGCGGCGTACGCGGGCGATGTCGAGGTAATGCGGCTACTGCTGGCGGCGGGCGCTGAGATCGATCGCGTCGATCAGGTAGCCAAGACGGCGATGATCTATGCCAGCGCAGAAGGGCACGCTGAGGCGGTACAGTTGCTGATCGATCGAGGCATCGACGTCAATCGCACCTATGAGCACAACCTGACCGCGCTGATGTGGGCCGCGGGCTATGGCAAGGCGCAGAGCGTGAAGCTTCTATTGGAGCGCGGCGCGGATCCGAACCTGCGCGATGATCGCGGTAAAACCGCCGCCGACATTGCGGCGGATCAAGGCCACCAGGCCGTCGCTGTTTTGCTCAAGCCAGCCGCTCGGTGAGTGTGCTCCAAGGCGCCGCGCGAACGCTAGAGCGGCGCGAACGTCGTGGCCAGCATAACCAGTCCGACCATCGAGCCGATTGCAATCAGCAACTGCAGCATGGTCCATACGCCGTAGCGGCGTGCCATCTGGTCCGGGTCGAGGTTAGCCAGCAGAAGAGGACGGGCATCGTCCGGTTTATGCAGGACGTGAATGCCGGGCAGCGCGCGAGTCATTTTGTGTTGCCGCGTGATTTCCCGTTGCGCGGCCTGGCGTGCAAGCTGCCATTCCTTGAGATCGATCTGGCCGTCGCGGTTCAGATCGAAGCGCTCGAGCAAACCTTGCCGGTCTGCTTTCCATTCGGTCAGCAATGCGTTGAGATCCGCCTGCCGGTCGAGCATTCCCGCCTCGCCGCCTCGCGTGGTGAACTCTCCTAACGCGTATAGCGGCGCGCCCGGCGTAAGGAGCCATTCCGTATAGCGCCGATCGGTTTCTTTCCAGGAACGTTTGTCGGTCGTGACGACTTCGGCGTAGTCGGGATCGATGATCGCCTGTCCGGTTTCATCTTCCAACACGAACGTATCAGGGCTCATCGCGTGCTCTATCGTGCGCCACTCGTTGCCGCTCTTCTCTTCGATCTGATAGCGAAACCAGACGCACGTCCGCAGCGATACCGGACTGATCAGTGGTGTGCCGGAATGGAGTTTCGCGCGGCCGAACAGCTCGACATAACCTTGCGGTGCAGATGCGACGCGTGACGTCGGCGTATCGGCAACTATGCGCGAGCGGCGAAAGTTGGCAGCCCATAGCAGCAGCGAGGCCACGCAGATGGTAGAAAAGCAGAACAGCCAACCCGTGCGCGTGCCGATGCGAACGCCAGCGAGCAGCAGCAAGAGTTGAGACGTCGATGCGAGCAAGTTGCTGCATCGGTAGTTGAAATCGTTGCGCACGCGGGCCCGCCAGCGGCAGCTCAGGCGAACAGCTGCTTGACGTCGACGTCGGCCTTTTCGTTGTCGGAAAACTGCAATAGCTGGCGCGGCGGGAACGCAAACATGCTCGCGATCAGTCCGTCTGGAAATTGCTCGACGCGCACGTTGTTGATGTTCACGCTTTCGTTGTAGAACTCGCGCCGATCGGCGATCGCGTTTTCAAGGCCTGCGATGCGCGTCTGCAGATGGATGAACTGCTCGTTCGTCTTCAGATCGGGATACGCTTCGGCCACCGCGAACAAGCCGGACAGGCTGCCGCGCAACTGCGTTTCCGCCTGACCCAATAGCGGCATATTCTGCGTGTGGCTTGCCGCAAACACTTTCGAGCGCGCTGCGATGACACGCTCCAGCGTATCCTGCTCGAACTGGCGATACTGCTTGCAGACCTCGATCAGCTTGGGGATCTCGTCGTGACGCTGCTTGAGCAGCACGTCGATGTTGGCCCACGCTTTGGAAACGTTGTGCTTCACACTGACCAGGCTGTTATAGATCAGCACGCCGTAGGCTGCGGCGATCGCAGCTATTGCTAAAAGAATGATCGCGAACACGCTCATTTGAAGCTCCCGAGATAGTACCGGGCGGTGTTCGACGCAGTTTTTGTGCCCATTCGGATGCGCTGAGACTACGCCGCAGGACGTGCGGAGCGGGCGTTTCGCACGAGGAAGCGGCGCCACCCCTCTGTATGCGACGACGCTCGACGTGCGATCCGATGGTGTTCGTTTGGCGCTAGAATGCGCGCTTTCTTGCGGTCCGGTTTCGACTGTATCTATGGCACTCATCGTTCAGAAATACGGCGGTACGTCGGTTGGCAACGCCGAGCGCATCAAGCATGTCGCCAAGCGCGTGGCACGCTGGAAGGCAATGGGGCACGACATCGTTGTCGTGCCGTCGGCCATGTCGGGCGAGACCAATCGCCTGATCGCGCTGGCCAAGGAAATTCAAACACAGCCGGACTCGCGCGAGCTCGACGTGATCGCATCGACCGGCGAGCAAGTTACGATTGCGCTGTTGTCGATGGCGCTGCTTGCGCTAGGGCTCAAGGCGAAGAGCTATACGGGTGCGCAGGTGCGCGTACATACCGACAGTGCGTTTACCAAGGCGCGTATTCAGTCCATCGACGGCCACAATCTGCGCCAGGATCTCGCTGCGGGGCTCATCCCGGTGGTGGCGGGATTTCAAGGCGTGGACGAGTTCGGCAACATCACGACACTCGGGCGCGGTGGGTCGGATACCTCCGCGGTGGCACTGGCAGCTGCGTTGAAGGCCGACGAATGCCAGATCTACACCGACGTCGACGGCGTCTACACGACCGATCCACGGATCGTGGCAGAGGCGCGCCGCTTGAAGACGATTACCTTCGAGGAGATGCTCGAGATGGCGAGCCTGGGCTCGAAGGTGCTGCAGATTCGTTCGGTCGAATTCGCCGGCAAGTACAAGGTGCCGTTGCGCGTGCTATCCAGCTTCGAAGATGAAGGCGAAGGCACGCTGATTACTTACGAGGAAGACGAGAAGATGGAACAAGCGATCATCTCCGGCATCGCATTCAGCCGCGACGAAGCCAAAATCACGGTTACCGGCGTGCCTGATCGGCCCGGTATTGCCTACGCGATTTTAGGGCCGGTTGCGGATGCGAATATCGACGTCGATATGATCATTCAGAACGCAAGCGTCGACGGGTATACCGACTTTTCATTCACGGTGCACCGAAACGATTTTCAGAATGCGATGGATATCAGCGCCAAGATCAAGACGCATATCGGCGCACGCGACATCGTCGGTGACAACCGGGTGTGTAAAGTCTCAATTGTCGGTGTCGGCATGCGATCCCACGTTGGCATTGCAAGTCAGATGTTCCGAACGCTCGCCGAGGAGGGCATCAATATTCAGATGATTTCGACCTCGGAGATTAAGATCTCGGTGGTGGTCGACGAGAAGTACATCGAGTTGGCCGTGCGCGTCTTGCATAAGGCATTTGGGCTCGAGGCGCAGCCGATTTAAACGAACGACAGTGCATCGGTCGCCGGTTGGACCGTCCGAGCCGGACCATATGGTCACAAGCACCAGGCCGAATAGACGCAATGCCGCAAATGCTTCGCAATTGACTATCGGGATATCGCGGGGGAGCAAGCAGAGTGCTGGGGGGTCGCGGTCCAAAGAATGAGGCACCGACCCGGGGAGGAGTTAGTGCTCGTCACCTCTTCATTAAGACCGCGACCCACACAGCGATAGCAATTCTAGAGAGCTGGTCGCATCTCGGCTATAAGACGGCGACTTATTTCGATGTAGGACGATTGCACCTGTCACATGACGGAGACGAGGCCGCTAGCCGATTCTCCTGATCTGCGTCGACAGCCACAGGTCGCGAGGCACCGTACGACTTGAGCGCTGCTGGTACGCAAAGTGCGATGTGCCTGCCGGACACTTCTCAACCCGGCACGCAGTGCAGATTCAATGACGGCTCATTTCATCACGAAGCTCTACTCCATCCTCGGGATTGTCCTGGTGCTGTCCTACCTGCCGCAGCTCCGAAGCGTATGGCGCATGCCCGGGCGAGGCGAAGCGATCTCCCTCATGGCCTGGGGCTTCTGGACGCTCTATAGCGTCATGAGCTTGCTCTACGCGGGCTTGGTGATGAAGGATGCGACCCTCACATTGATCTCGTTTGGCTCGCTGCTTGGCTGCGGGTCGGTCACCGCGGTCGTAGCCGTCAAGCGGTTTCGAACCCCATCCCGCTCTTAGCTATTCGCAGGCCGCGCCGCGCGTGCCCAACCGCGGCCAGCACCCGCCACGCAACTGACCGGCCTCGGCACTTCCGATTCGAATATCGCTAGCGCGCCAGCGTTGCGACCGCAGGCTCTCGATCGATGCTGCTGGGCGCGGATACTGTCAGCGGCATCGGCTGTTCAGATGCCGGGTTTTTTCTGGCCCACACGATGAGCTCCATTTTGCCGTCGAAATGCTCGACGATCGCGGTACAGCTATCCACCCAGTCGCCGCAGTTGATGTAGGTAATGCCGTCGATGTCGCGGATCGCTGCGGCATGGATATGACCGCAGATGACGCCTGCCATTCCGCGTTCGTGCGCGTGCCGCGCAACGGCGGCTTCGAAATCGAAGATGAAGCTCACCGCGCCTTTGATCTTGCGCTTGGCGAAGCCCGCAAGCGACCAGTAGCCCGCAACGCCGAGCGTTCGGCGCACGCGTGACAAAACCACATTGAGCCGAACCAGCATCGCGTAAGAGTGATCGCCGAGCACCGCGATCCAGCGGTGATATCTGGTGACGTGATCGAACTCGTCGCCATGCAGCAGCAGATAGCGCTTGCCGTCCGCCGCGACGTGCTCATAGTCCATCAACACATGAATGTTGCCGAAGCTGGTGCCGACATGCTGGCGCAAAGCTTCATCATGATTGCCCGGAATGAGAAACACCCGGGCTTCGTTACGCGCGCGTTTCAGCATTTTCTGCACGACCGTGTTTTGCGCGGTCGACCAGTAGACGCCGCGCCGTTTCATCGCCCACAGATCGATGATGTCGCCCAGTAGAAAGATTTGCTGCGCGTCGTACGCCTTCAGAAAGTCGAGCAGCGGTCCGGCTTGGCATGCACGCGTGCCGAGGTGAATGTCGGATAAAAATATCGAGCGAACTTGTCGGTTCATAACTTAAGCGCCGGTGCGGACGATGGCCGGTTTCTCGCGGGCCGAGCCCGGGCTGCGGGAGACGACTTCTTGGTAAGCTGCGTGCAGTCGCACTGCCATGACCGGCGCGCTCCAGGTCTTCGCGAATTGCAATGCCTCGGCGGACAGGCGCTCACGCAACGCGTCGTCGCTTAGAACTCTGACGACCGCCGCTGCAAACTCGCGCTCGTCCTCAGCGGACACGACCGCACCTTTGCCTGGACCAACGATCTCGCGCGTACCCATCACTGCAGTCGACACGACCGGCACGCCGAGCGCCATCGCCTCGAGCAAAACTAATCCCTGCGTTTCTGTACGCGAGGCGAACACGAATACGTCGGCCGCGCGATAACAATCCAGTAACGCGTTCGCGCGATCCAGGTAGGCGACGAAGCGGACGTGATCTCTCAGTCCGAGTGCATGGACCAGACTCGCGAGCGCACGCTGTGCGGGACCTTCTCCGCAGATCAACAGCAGAATTTGCGGGATCTGATCGCGGACGCGCGGCAGCATGCGCAGCAGAAACTCGATGTTTTTCTCGAACGCGACGCGTCCCACGAATAGCGCAATGCGGCGATGCGGTTCGATCCCATGCTGGACTCGAAAGCGTGCACCGTCGCCGTAGGAAAATTCCGCTAACCGGATTCCGGTCGGCACAACGGTCATCGGAGTTTGCACGCCATAGCGTCCGAGCATCGTCTTCATTGCGGTCGAAGGCACGATCACGGCATCCAGCGCATTGCATTGACTGCGCGAAAAACCGCGCGCCAACGCGCGCGTGGCACTGCGCGGAAACAAGCTGGCGTAGTGGTGCAGATACTCTTCGAAGAGGGTGTGGTAGGTCGCTATCGCCGGTATGCCCCAGCGCCGGGCGAGCGCGATGCCTGCGTAATGCGCGAGAAACGGCGTCTGGATGTGGATCACGTCGAAACAGCGCTCGCCAAGATGTTCGCGCATACGCCGGAGCCGGGACCATTTCATCAGCCGATCTTCGGGGTCGCGCGGAACGCGGCGCGAGGCCACTCGCAGAATGCTTGGATCGTCCGGATGCCCGCCCGGATAGGCCGGCGCTATAAGGAATGTCTCGTGCCCCAGGCTTGCAAGCTCTTGGCGGAAAGTCTGGATCGACGTCGATACGCCGTTAACGCGTGGAAAGTAGACGTCCGAGATAAACAAAATGCGCACTAGCGCCGTCGATGTCCATAGCGAATCATGGCGCGAGTGTAGAGGTGCAAGATGACAAGGCCATTGCAGCTGATCCGTTGTGCTGCGCCGCCCAACGGACAGCATGGACGCAACTTAGATGGCAGCAGCGCACGCCTGTAACGGGGCTGCGTAGTAAAACACCGGACGAGAAGTTAGTATCGCGCATCTAGTGCGGCGTGCGCCGCATCTCCCGCGTCCGGGGCAACCGGAAGCGGTCATGCAGAGGATTCCCATGCTCGTCAATTGCGTCGCGTATCAGGACGGCCGCAAGCTCGGCAACATCGAGAAAGAGCAGATCAGCGATTATCTAGCGCGACCGGATTGTTTCGTGTGGGTTGCGCTCAAGGACCCGACCCCGGAGGAGCTCGAAGAGATGCGGGAGGAGTTCTCGCTGCATGAGCTCGCAGTCGAAGACGCGCGCAACGGACATCAGCGACCGAAGATCGAGGAGTACGGCGATTCGCTGTTTGCCGTGCTGCAGATCATCGAACCGAAAGATGGCGAGTTGAATGTCGGCGAGGTCGATATATTCGTCGGCAGAAACTACATCCTGTCGGTCCGCTTACGCAGCGAGACCGGTTTTGGGGATGTACGCGATCGATCGGAACGCGAGCCGCATCTATTGCAGCACGGCGCGATTTACGTGTTCTATGCGCTGATCGACAAGGTGGTCGACCGCTACTTCCCGGTACTGGATCAGCTCGAAACTGAGCTGGAAACGATCGAGGAGCAGATTTTCGTGAAGAGCCAGGCGCGCTCCAACATCGAGGCGCTCTACGATCTCAAGCGCAAACTCATGACGCTAAAACATGCGGTCGATCCGCTGATCGAATCCGTCGGCAAGCTCTACGGCGGTCGCGTGCCGCAGATCTGCGCCAACATGGGCGAATACTTCCGCGATGTCTATGACCATTTGCAGCGTCTCGCGGCGACGATCGAAGGGCTGCGCGAAATGCTCGCCACCGCGATCCAGGTCAATCTCGGGATGATCAGCCTGAACGAGACCGAGGTCACCAAAAAACTCGCGGGCTGGGCGGCCATCATCGCGGTGCCGACGATGATCGCTGGGATCTACGGAATGAACTTCAAGAACATGCCCGAGCTCGATTGGCGCTGGGGCTATCCGGTCTCGATCATCGTGATGGTCGTGATCGACATCTGGCTGTTTGCGCGGTTTCGCAGGGCGAAGTGGCTGTGAGTCGGTAAGCGGCACGAGCTGATCGATCGCGCAGCGTGCGCGGGCGTGCTGCGTCGACGTTGTCGCCCGGCTGTTGTTCAGCTGTTCAGGCGCCGATATATTCCTGGCAAACTATTACGACAACGGTCTCGGCTCGCATCGAGCGTCCTAGGGAAGCTCTGAACAAGTCTTGCGTGCGCGACCGGGGTGATTTGGGCCGAGGCAAGAGGGCGAGGACGCCGTGTAGCCCGCCTACACCAGGAGGAGCGCACGCGGCCCTCTGCCCAAATCACCCCGGTCCCGCTATAGAGACGACAGATTACTGGGTTGTGTCAGGTGCGGCGTCTGCATCGTTGCGCTCCTCGCCAAGGTACCTACCTTGGCTTCGTCGCGATGCCTCGCATCCATCCGCACCTGACGCAACGCGCGTCGCAAGACTTGTTCAGAGCTTCCCTAGCCCTTAGCTGCTGATCTTTTTGCAACACAGCGAGTTCTCCAACATGCGCCTGAAACCTCACGTTTTGTGATGTTCAACCCGAATCGTCGCTCTGGCGAGCAGTAATTAAAACAACAAGCTCTTTACATCGAATCGGTGACCGTGTTGAGATAGTGCTTGCATGGACACCGGGGATCTATGCAGCTTTCGTAACTCTTTCCAGCGAATACTTACGGTGCGACCGAGACCTCGCATCGAGGCGTGGTGAACTGCCGATCCTGGAAAAACCTGTTTGTCTGAATCGAACTGTCAGTGACGGGCGAAGCACGACGATGGTCGTGCTTCGATTGACTTACTCCGACAAAAAAGTCGAAAAGATGAGCGCGACAGTCCTGCGGCAGCCGAACCCAGACCTTCGGCGGATGCTTGGGTCGAACCCGCGACGCACGGCCACGCGCTATCGTGATCTACCCTATTGGCAGATGCACGACCAAGCGCCCGACATGTGGTTTTGTCTGGACCCCGCCGACGGTACTATCGTGAAAAGCAATCGCGCGGTGCGCGACCTGCTGGGCTATCGGCCGGAAGAAGTCGCCGGCCGTTCGATCTCTGCGCTGGCAGACCCGGGAAATATCGAGAGCGCGGGCGACGCATGGCGCGCGCTTGCGAGGTGTGCGGATTTGCGCGACGCTGACATTCAAGTGATCCGCAAAGATGGCGCCAAGCTCGACGTCAGTGCGAGCGCGAATGCGATTCTGGACCAGCGCGGCCACCCTGCGTACGGCGTGACCGTGTGGCGAGATATTGCCCGCCGAAAGAAAACTGAAAACGGCGTGCTGGAGACGCAAAGCCAGCTGCGCGCCCTCGCATATGAGATCGCCGTTGCGGAAGAGCGCGAGCGCAGGCGGATCGCCGAAGGTTTGCACGATGATCTCGGCCAGCTCCTGGCGATCGCTAAACTCAAGCTCGGAGAGCTCGGGCAGTCGCCATGTGGCCACGAAAGCCGGGACCTCATCGACGAGCTCTCCAGCTTGATGGATCAAGCGTCGCGCTCGACGCGATCAACGACATTCGAGCTCAGCCCCCACGTGCTGCATCACCTCGGCCTGGAAGCAGCCGTTGAAAGTCTGGGCAGGCGTTTCGAGCGGGTGTATCAGTTGCGCGTTCGTTGTGAACGCGATGCGCAACCGATCGCGCTCCCTGAGGAGATGCTCGTGGTTCTATTCCGCGTTGTGCGCGAGTTGCTCTTCAACATCCACAAGCATGCGCATGCGCGCAATGCGCTGGCAGCCGTGCACCGAGTCGGGGATCGTGTGGTGATTCGCGTCGAAGATGACGGTATCGGATTCGCACCCGAGAAACTTTCGCCCGCGTTCACGCCGAGCGGCGGATTCGGACTGTTCAGCGCGGCCGCGCAAATTCAGGCGCTGGGTGGCTACATTGCGCTCGGCGCCGCGCAGCGACCGGGCAGCACGATCGTCCTCAGTGTGCCGTTACCTGCGGTCACCGGAATGGGCTCGACCGTCGGGCGCACGGCGCGGCACGAACGAAACGTAAATCCGGAACCGCGGTTATGAAGATCAGACTGTTGCTTGCAGAAGATCATCACATCGTGCGAGAAGGCCTTGCTGCGCTGCTGACGCGCGAACCGGACATCGACCTTGTCGGTCAAGCGAGCGACGGCGCTGAGCTCCTCAGACTTACACGCGAGCTGCATCCCGATCTGGTAATCACCGATCTGTCGATGCCGGGATTGAACGGCATGGAGGCAATGCGCCGCATCCACATCGAAGTGCCCAGCGTCAAGATCTTGTGCCTGTCGGTGCACGATGAAAAGCAACTCGTGGCCGCGGTCATCGACGCCGGCGCCGCGGGTTATTTGCTCAAGGATTGCGCGTTCACGGAGTTGGTGCGTGCTGTGCGCGCGGCGATGGCCGGCCAGGTTTATCTGAGCCCGGCTATCGCCGGCATCGTAGTGGAAGGCTATCGCGCCAAGCGCGCGGGTGCAGTTGAGTCGGCCTTCTCACGCTTGACCGGCAAGGAGCGCGAGATCGTTCAGCTTCTCGCCGAAGGACATTCGACCAAAGAGATTGCGGCGCGGCTCAGCGTGAGCTCGAAGACGGTAGGCACGCACCGCGAGCACATCATGGGCAAGCTGCAACTGCACAGCATTGCTCAATTGACGCGTTACGCTATCCGCGAGGGGCTCACTTCCTTGGAGGGCGACCTGACGCGGCGATCGGGCGGTTCTAGCCTGATTGCTTAGTCGCACCTGATAGGCGCGGGTTCGCCGCCGGGCACGCACGCCTGCTGCAGCCGCGCCGTCAGCGGCAGATCAGGATTATGTCCGTTCGATCTCAGTGATTGCCCGATTGCGAGCCGCACCGCCAAGGCGCAAGGTAGCCGACGCCAGCCCGGCACTCCACGTCCCGAGTCGCTACCCACGTCCCGAGTCGCTACGATGACCATCCGAATTCTGCTTGCAGATGACAGCCAGCAATATCGTGGGGTCATACGGACAATGCTGGAACGACAATCGGATATGAAAGTGGTGGCGGAGGTCGGGGACGGGCTCGCGGCCGTGCAGGCAGCGGCCGTGCAAATCCCCGATTTGGTGCTCATGGATATCGGCATGCCGCAGGTGGATGGCATCGAGGCGACGCGCAGCATCCTCGCACACCAGCCTGGCGCGCGCGTGCTCGCGTTGTCGCTGCATCCGGAAGCGCAATTCGTGCGGACCATGGTCGACGCCGGCGCCAAGGGTTACGTGCTGAAGGGCGACCCGTTTGGCGAACTGCTGCAAGCGATACGCGAAGTGGCCGCGGGCGGCACCTACTTCAGCCCGGCCCTGTTGCAACCGGAAAACGTCGCGCCAAAGTCGGATACCGACACCTGCTGATCGCTATTTTACGTGAGCCGCTCGACCACGCAGGCTCAGGCTTTTCGGAAGCGGCGTCTCGGTTTTTTTGAATCCCGATCTCAGTGTCTTGCCGATACTCGGCAGCGAGCGTTTTCGAGACACTGCATAGGTTGGCCGTACCGTTCGCCGTGCGCTCGTACGTGGCTGAAACACAAGACGCCGGGCAGCTGCCGGCTTTGACTTCAACGGCTTCTCCCAAACCGTGATCGAACAAGGTTACCAAACGCCGAGTTGCGCGATCGATCCGGGTCGCACAGCGCTTGCGCGCCGGCGCGCTCCGGCAGCGACGATTGCTCTCGTGCTCGCCGTAGTTCTCTGCGGCTGCAGCTTGCTGACGCCAAAAGTTCCGAAGATAACGCTTAGCGATATCCATGTAATTACCGACGCCGCCGCAAATTCGAACAGTCCGGTCGCGCTGGAGATCGTGCTGGTGAAGGATCCCGATCTGTTGAAGAAGCTCACCGAGCTGCCCGCCGCCAAGTGGTTCGAAACGCGCGCGGACATACGCAAGACCTACCCCGCGGGCGTCGAGTCGCAAGCTTGGGAGCTCGTCCCGGGACAGGATCTGCGGGTGCCGGCTGCCACGTTCAAAGGCAAGCGTGCGCTGGCAGTGATCGTGTTTGCCAACTATTCATCTGCGGGAGAGCATCGCGCGCGGATCGAGAGTTTTCACAACGGGGTGATCCTGAATCTGTTGGAGAAAGACTTTACCGTGGAGCCCAGCGGTTAGCTGCGTTCGATATATGTCTATGGCAATGCCAATGCGCACACCGATACCTGGTTCTCTCTCGGCATGAGCTCCGTCAGCGATCTGCTCGACGCGATCCAATGGCACGAAGGGCTGTTGCTTGCGCCTCAGCATTTTCAGCAGCTCGCCAAGCGGCAGGAACAACTCCTCGCCTACCATTTGCGCATCGGGCAGCCGTTTCACTGGGGCGTGCGCACACTGGAATTCGACCGCACCCTGCTGATCAAGGAGCGGTTGCGCCTGCTGCAGCTCGAGGCGATCATGCGCGATGGCATGGTGGTGTGGCATTCGGCGGACCGGACGAACGCCGCCTCGGTCGAGCTCGATCTCGCCCCGTACATCGACGACCTGTACAAGGGCGATGTGAAAATCTACCTTGCTGTCCTCGCGAACAACCACGACGACGCAACTTCCGAGACGGGCGGCAGGTTTCTCACCATCCCGGGCGAGCTCACCAGCGATGAATTCTCGAACGGCGCGCCGATCGCAATCCCGAGATTGCGCCCCAATCTTCAGCTGCTGGCGGGAGACGAACCCGCCGATCGCTATATCAGCATCCCACTGGCGACGATTACGCGCGAGAAAGACGGCATCAAGCTCGGCGACTTCGTGCCGCCGATGCTCTGCGTGGGTCACGGCTCCGCGTTGTGGGACATGTGTACAGAGCTCAACGAGGTGCTGCGCCGAAAGACTGCGTTTTTGGCAGGACAACAGGTGGCGCTGGCGACTTCGTCCAGTTTGACCGATCGCATCGCAGCCTTGGAGACCGGCGCCAAGCTGCACGCCGTGGTCGCCGGCCTGCCGCTGTTCGAAGCGGTGCTGGCCACTCAGTCGGTGCATCCCTATGCACTCTACCTCGCACTGTGCAATCTGCTGGGACCGATCGCGCTGCTGTCTGCGCAGCTCGATCCGCCGGCGCCGGCTGCGTACCGGCACGACGATCTGCGCCCGACCTTCGATGCATTGATGCAAAACTTGAAGGGCATGCTCGACACGATCAGCGAGACCTATATCGAGCAGCGATTCATCGAGAAGAACGGGCGATTTACACTGCCCATCGATAAGGCGTGGCTGCAAGGGGGATTAACGCTCGGCGTGCGCGGCCGCTCCGAGCGAGACCTCGCGACGTGGCTCGATAGCGCCCTGATCGGCTCGCAGAGCGTGATCGAATCGCTCCACACGCGACGCATCGTCGGCGCGCGCCGAAGCCGGGTCCAGCAGTTCAAATATGGGGCGCCGCCGAGCGCGGGGGTTACCTTGTTCGAAATCGACGGCAGTCGTGACGACGGCTTCGTTCTTCCCGATCAGCCGCTGGTGATCTACAACCCGTCTTCAGGCGCAGATCAACTGCGTCCCGCGGAAATCTTGCTGTATGTCGATTCGAGCGTCGACCGCGCTCGATCGCAGTCCGGCGCGCGTCAGTAATCGTGTCTGAAGCGCTTACCGCCATCGCCGATACGCCGGTCAGATCGTATCTGGTCGACCAGTTTCGCGCGTTCTATGCGAGCGTCCTGCGCCGTAAGAAACAAGTGACGGCGCTGCAGGCGGGTAGGACCAGCGCCGCCGACGAGGAATCCGACGCGATCACGCGAGCCGCGCAGGCAGTGCGCAGCGATCTCGTGCGCATTCTGCAGAATCAGGCGCTCGAAGCGCAGCGCATGGGCGGCCGCTACGCCCAGGACGTGAATCAGGAGGCGCAGTATGTGATGGCGGCCCTGGGCGACGAGGTGCTGCTCAACTTCGACTGGCCGGGGAAGCCGTTGTGGACTTCGTTTCTGCTCGAGACGGCGCTGTACGAATCCCGGGTAGCGGGCGAGCGCGTGTTCGAGCGTCTAGAAGAATTGCTTCGCACGCGCGATCCTGCGCGCCGCGATCTTGCACTGGTTTACCTGCTGACCTTGTCGCTCGGTTTCCAAGGCAAATTTCGCGAGACCGCAGACACGGCGGCATTGCAGGATTACCGCCGCGACCTGTATCGATTTCTGTTCCAGCGCGAGCCTGAGCCGTACGATCCAATCGGCTTGCTCGCGCCCGAAGCCTATGCGCATACGGTCGGCGACGCGCGCGGCAGGCTGCTGGCGCCGGTGCGCTGGTGGGTCATCATCCTCGCGCTCGTCAGCGTCACGCTGTTTGGATTGTCTACGCTCTTGTGGCACTACAAAACCGAGCGTCTGCGCAATTGCGTCAACGCGATCCTGGCGTATGAACAAGGCGCAAGCGCCACTGCCGGCTGCACGCAACTCAACCGCGTTCCCTAGCCCGTGCCGACCGCCATCGTACTGTCGATCCTGATTCTGTTGTTCGTGGCACTGCTCGCGTTTGTCCTGAGAACGGCGAAGCGGCAAGCCAACGCGCAGCGAGAGCCGGCGACGGTCACCGAGCTGGGCTTGCGCAGACGACTCACCGCGCTGCGTCAGCTGTTCCACTCGTCATCGACGGTGCTGCGAGAGAACATGCACGAGACGCGCGGCTACTACCGCACGCCGTGGATTCTGCTGCTCGGTGCGCCGAAGTCGGGCAAGACCGCGCTGCTCGATTATTCCGGCCTCAACCCGGCAGTGGCGCCGCGCTGGAGCTCGCTCGAAGAGCAGGCCGGTGTGGCGTGGCGCTACTTCAACGGCGGTGTGGTGCTCGACATCGCCGGCGACTATCTTAGCCTCGAGGCGGAAACATCGGATCGCGAGCGCACGTGGTCCGCCATCCTCAGGCAGCTGCAACGCTATCGGCCGAGGCGGCCTGCGGACGGCGTGCTGCTGACGCTTGCAGCACCGGATTTGCTGGCCGCTCGCGCCAGCGTCGCCAACGAAGTCCTGCAAGCGGGCGACATGGCGCACAAGCGTCTGTGGCAGGCGCAGAATGCTTTCGGCATTCGCTTGCCCGTGTATGTGGTCATCACCCTGTGCGATGCGATCGAAGGCTTCGCGAGCTTCGTGCGCGCGCTGCCGCCCGAGCGCCGCAGCGAGATGCTGGGGTGGTCGAGCCCATACGCGCTCGAGGTGCCGTATGCGCCTGAATGGGTGGACGCGGCCCTCGATGAGATCGGCAACGCGATCACATGTGCGCAAGCCGAGATCCTGGCGAACGGCGAAGCCGTCTCGGACGTCGATGCGCAGGTCCTGTTGCCGCGCGAGCTCGGTTCGCTGCGCAATGCGCTGAAGGCCTACCTCAATCAGTTGCTGCGGCCGAGCAGCTACCACGAGTCGTTCTATCTGCGTGGCGTGTACCTGACCGGCGCCACCGGTGCTGCAGACCAGAGCGCATCGACTGCCGCGCAACACGACGAGCTCGAGTCCAGCGTCTCTTATGCAGATGACGGATCTGTGCAGGAGCACGACGCGCCGGCGAGCGCGATCGGATCGATCGCCTTCGTGCGGGATCTGCTCGACAAGAAAGTATTCGTCGAGCTGGGCATCGCGCGGCCGATTCAGCGCGCATGGCTTGCGCGCGGCAGGACGGCCAGCGTGCTGCGCTGGAGCGCGGTGGCGGTGGCGGCAATCTGGGGATTCGGCCTGCTCTATGCGAATCACGAGCTGAACGATCGCCTCGATCGGCTCGGCCTCATGCGTGCGCTCGAGAGCATTCACGAAACGCAGCT
>JBBRGM010000022.1:0-21329 GCA_038240725.1 Burkholderiales bacterium
AGTCGTGCGCGGGAAATCGAGCTTGAGTCGTCCGGCGATCGCTTCAGGTGACCAATGCGCCGCTAGCGCTCGAAGACATAGAGACGCAGATTCGGGTCGCTGGCGCGGCGATGATGTCGCACACGCTGTCGTCGCTCCATCATCCGGTCGTGCGCGAACGTGATGTCGTAACGTGCGTCGGGAAGAGTTGCGCGGTTACGCTTCAACTCGCGCGAGATCGTGCTGTGGTGGCGATTAAGCCGACGTGCAATCTCGCGTACACCGAACTGCGCCACATGGAACTGGTAGATCGCAAAACGCTCGTAGAGCGTAAGCTGTACATAGGACACGGTGGGCTCTCCTGGCAGGTGGGTTGGTCGCACTTCTCACACTACCAGACACCCACTGTGTCCTACCTCTTCGTTCAGCTGGTGCGGTTGGAAGTTGAATCCACCCCGCCAGTAACTCTTGGGTCAGGCCTGACATGTTGACTCTCGCAATCTTCATTTAAACCTGTCGTGGCAGCGCGATTGTCTTCTAGATAAAGCAGCGCGGTCAGGCGATCGCGCAACACCCCTGCGGCGGCAGCGCGGGCGTCGGCGTGACGACATCTGGAATTGCGAGCTCGCATACTCTCGACATTTCTCGGCTGGCACAACGCTCGTGTCAGCCCGTTCCAAATCACATCAACGCTCATTTAGTTCGATACCGCGAAATCTCGATTTGCATATCGCGCTCGAAGTCGCGCCTGATGCGCTCGAACCGATACGTCAAAAAGGCCGCAGCTGGAACGTCGAAACCCGCGCGTCTCGGATCACCGCAGGATCCACTCGATCCATTTTCGCGATCCGAACGGTTACGTAGTCGAGCTGTGTGTGCGGCAGCCGAGCATTGTTTCGGCGACGCAAGCCGCAAGCGACGCCAGGGACGCGCTGAAGCGCTGGACATCAGAACAGATGGTGTGAAGATGCGGGCAGGTTGCGTGCGCAGCGCGGTCCGGCCTGCTCGATGTTAGGGGCTGCGGCGCACGCTCTGAACACTTGGAGCGCGGCTCATCCCGATACCGATAGCTTGTTAGGTCAATACGAGGCAGTGCTATAGCCCTTAAACGCCGCTGTACGATTCTTCTGGGCCTTCTCATCACCGCTCCTGTTCTGGCAATCGCTCGCCCGTCAGAGCAGGAACATCACTTATCGACTAGTCCTAATTTCGAGACCACTTCTCCGCGACAGCTAGGGAAGCTCTGAACAAGTCTTGCGTGCGCGACCGGGGTGATTTGGGCCGAGGGCCAGAGGGCGAGGACGCCGGGTAGCCCGCCGACCCCACGAGGAGCGCACGCGGCCATCGGCCCAAATCACCCCGGTCCCTCTATGGAGACGACGGATTATTGGGTTGCGTCAGGTGCGGCGTCTGCATCGTTGCGCTCCTCGCCAAGGTACCTACCTTCGCTTCGTCGCGACGCGTCGCATCCATCCGCACCTGACGCAACGCGCGTCGCAAGACTTGTTCAGAGCTTCCCTAGCCTTGATTGAGCAGCGGGCAATAAAAAAGCCGGCGGAATCCGCCGGCTTTTTACTCTGCAGCAGCGCTGCTCAATACTTGTGAACCAGGCCGCTTTGCTGCGAGAAGTACCACGCCACGTCTTTGATCTCTTTATCGGTAAGCGGCTTTGCCATCGGCGTCATCAGCGGATTGTCGCGCGTGCCTTTTTTATAGGCGTGCAGCGAGTGCCGCAGGTAGTCGTAGTGCTGGCCCGCCAGCCGCGGCGTTTCCGGCGTCAACGGCTTGTTGCCATCGGCCCCGTGACAGGCCGAACAGACTTCTTCCGCCTTCTTCTTGCCTGCATCATAGTCGGCCGCATGTGCAGTAGCGATGCCGCCCACCGCTGCGATACCAGCCGCCAGAAAGAATTTGGTCATGACAAGGTTCCGGTGAGTAGAGGCAGCCATCACTTGCTCGCAGCAGCGGCGCCTGCGTAGTAGGTCGCCAGGTCTTGAATTTCCTGATCGGTCAACCCCACGGCAATGCCATGCATCGTCGGGTTCTTGCGGCTCCCGGCCCGGTAGTCCTGCAGTGCTTTGGCGAGGTAGCCTACCGACTGGCCGCCGAGTTTCGGGACTTCGTAAACGTCGGGATAGGCGGTACGGTAGTCGGGAATGCCGTGGCAGCCCTCGCACATTGCCTTCTTGTTGCCCAGGTCTGGGCCTTTGCCTTCGGACCATGCCGATGAAGAGAAGACCGCGGAGAGGGCGATGACGCCGATGATTGAAATGAGTCTCATGATGGCGGTAAATAAGATCCGGTCGGTGGATGATTCATCGGGTCTAAAAGCAGCGCGAACTTTATCGGATCGCCCTGCACCGGTCAATTGGCGCACGTCTTATTCGCCAGCGCCGATTCCGCAGCGGCGGGCTCAACCGCCGGGAAGCTTCATGCCGCTGACGATCGTCATGGTTTGCGTGAAACGCTGATCGTGCGTGTCCTCGACTTCCGCACGCAACTCGCCTTTTTCGTGCGGCACGAAATAGAAGCGGAAGCTCGGGTTCTCGCTGATCGAGAAATCCACTTCCGCGCTCATCACCGGCTTGCCTGCGTAAGTGATGCTCAGGCTGCGCACGAACTGCGGCGTCTTGCTCGGGTCGAAATCGGACGCCAGCGCCGATTCGTTGGGATGACGGATCATGAGCTGGACCAAGGTGGGCGAGTCGTACGCGAGCGTTTCGTCCTCGAACTTGAACTTCATCTTTCCCATCAACGCAGGCGGCACGAAATTTCTGCCGTTCGGCGCCGAGCAGCCACCCGCAGCTTTTACCCAGCGCGAGGCCATGTACAGCTTGCCGTCACTGGTTTCCGCAATCGCACGCACGTGGCTGAAGTCTTCGAAGCGAAACCGCGTCTCGATCATCACGCGGCCACTCTCGGGCGTGAAATGAAACGTGCCGCCGGCCGGTGAAGGATTACGCTCCACCACCACGTAGACGGTCTTGATGTACAACTGCGGGGTCTGTTCGATCTGCGCCTTCACCGTAATCGGAACCGTCGAGGCGTCATCGGCCTTCAGCGGAAGATAGACCCGCGCAATGTCTTTGCCGTCGAGAATTTCGCGGTCGCCGAACATGATTTTTTTGATCGGATCCCAGTAGGTCGACTGCGCCGGATCGGGCTCTGCCTTCTCGTTGGCGAGCGCCGATCCCGCCGCGAGCATCGCCGCAACCCAAACAGACAGCACGATTTGCTTAACCCGCGATTGCATTTGCATTCCTCGATAGAACTGCAGTGACGCTCATTATAGCTCTTGAGGCACGCCCGGCCTTAATCCTCCCATTCGAGCTCGGTATAGGCAGCGGTGACGTTGCGGCGATGGAACAAATCGAAGTTGAGCCAGTTGCCTTGTTCAGACTGGCCGACGGTGTCCACAGCTTGTTCCAGCGTCTTGCGGTTTTTTAATGCCTGGCGCGTTTCAGTGAGGATCAGTTGCAGATAACGCTGCTCCGGCTCCAGACTTTGCGGCCATGGCAACGCGCTCCGGCCGTGGCCCGCAACGTAGTGGTCTGCCGGCATGGCTTTGAGCTGATCAATCGCCGCGATGAAGCCGACTAGGCTGCCGTCCACCACCGGCGTGTGCTGCAGGAAAAGCAGATCGGACACCCACAGCGTCCGCGTGCGCTGATCGAATACCGTGAGGTCGTCGTCAGTGTGCGCGACCGGCCACGCACGTACCTGCAACTTGCGATTGCCCAGGTCGAGCTCGAGCTGATCCTTCACCAGCACCGTCGGCATGACGACTTCGCTGCCTTGCGCGAGATCGCCCAGATCGCGATTGAGCGTATTGACGTAGAACTTACCGCGCTGCTGCAGCGCGCGCGGCAAGTTGGCATGGCCGACGTACTGCGGATGATCCGCGTTGAACGCGGTTGCGCCGAAAAAATGATCCGGATGCACGTGCGTGAGAATGACGTAGCACACCGGCAAATCGGTCTTGGCACGAATCGCCTGCCGCAGCCGTTGACCGATCGCGAACGAGCCGCCGGCATCGATCACCGCGACGCAGCGTTCGCCTACGATGAAACCGACGTTGGCATTGTCGCCGAGATTCTGCGGCGAGCGCTCTTCGAAACCGGCGTAGTGCGCGAAGTTGCCCGGCGCGACTTCCACGACGTTCAGCGCCGGTGTCGTTTGCGCAAATGCTGCACCGTGCAGCAGCGTAGCGCAGGCAAGAGACAGTGTGAGTATCGGGTTTTTCATTAAGCGCCGCGACTAGAGGCGCCGAGCATGCCTCAAAGGGTGACAGGCTGCAAACCCGTCCGCGATCTCGCCGCATCGGATGGCCGCGTTGATTGATCGGAGAAAGTGCAGTAACGTGACCGCGCTCCATTCGCCTCTCACCGTATTCGACTTACTGCTCATGCTTCGCAGCGCTGTGCTGATGTTGGTTGTCGTGTGCACATGGATGTCCTCTGCGTGCGCGCTCGAGCCGAAGAAAATCTCCGGCGACGTCTACGCATTCATCGGCAGCATCGGTGACATTGCGCCGGGCGCCGGCGAGGATGTCGGCAACTCCGGCTTCATCGTCGGCAGCGACGGCGTGCTGGTGGTGGATACCGGCTTGTCGTATCGGCATGGACGCGACATGGCGGATGCAATCCGCAAGACCACCGACAAGCCGATCAAGCTGGTGATCATCACGCATGCGGATCAGGAGTTTCTGTTCGGCAATGCCGCGTTCTCCGAACGCGGCGTGCCGCTGTTGACGCATGCCAAATCGGCATCGCTGATGCGCGAGCGCTGCGACCACTGCCTGGAAAATTTAAATAAAATTCTCGGCGCCGATGCGATGAAGCAGACGCGCCTCGTCATCCCGTCACGCACGGTCGATGCATCGACCACCTTGCAATTCGGCGGCCGCGCAATCGATCTGATCGCGACCGGCTGGGGCAGCACGCCGGGCGATCTTGCCGTATTCGACCGGCGCAGCGGCGTACTGTTCGCCGGCGGACTGGTGAGCAACGGGCGTATTCCGCAGTTACGCGACGGCAACTTGGCCGGCTGGCTGAGTGCGCTCGACCAACTGCACGAATTGCCCGTGCGCCAGGTCGTGCCCGGCCACGGCGAGGTTGGCGGACCGGCTCTTCTGGAAGACACCGCAGCATACCTGCGCGCATTGGATGCGAAGGTGCGTTCGCTGTACAAGGAAGGCGTCGGCCTGGGCCAGGCGGTGGACGCAGCGACTTTGCCGGACTATGCGCGGTGGGCGTTGTATTCGACCTTGCATCGCCAGAACGCACTGCATCGCTACCTGCAGTTGGAAGTCGACGAGCTGGGCGGTTAGTATGCGAGGCACGAGAGCGCGGCACCGGCATGTTTTCCGACTACTGACTGCGTACGATGTCAGCGCCTATAATGCCTGCGCTCTCGCATCTAAAAGGCACGAACAGCGATGGGACACCGCCTTACCAAGATCTACACGCGCACCGGCGACAGTGGCCAAACCGGCCTCGGCGACGGTTCGCGCGTCGGCAAAAACGGTTTGCGCATCGAAGCGATCGGCGCAGTTGACGAGCTCAACAGCAGTCTCGGCGTGCTGCTGGCAGAACCGCTCGGCGGCGACATCTACGACGCATTGATCGGCGTGCAGCACGTGCTGTTCGAGCTCGGCGGCGAGCTGTCGATACCCGGCCACGTGCGCATCCAGGCAGCCCATATCGACGGGCTGGAGCAATATCTCGACGGCTACAACGATGCGCTGCCGCCCCTCAAGGAATTTATTCTGCCCGGCGGCAGCCGCACTGCCGCGCTGTGTCACCTGTCGCGGACCATTTGTCGGCGGGCCGAGCGGAGCGTCGTCGCGCTCGCATCCAGCGAGGCGCTGTCTCCGTATGTCATGCAATACCTGAATCGATTGTCGGACCTGCTGTTCGTGCTGGGCCGCGTACTGAATCGGCGTGCGGGACATCCCGACGTACTCTGGCAGAAGAGCGCGTTGCCAAGAGAACCGGTGCAATGACAATCGTGTTGACCCAAATTTATCATCGTGGCTGATACCAGCGGCATTGCCGATCTCATGTCGCGCTGCGCGTTGCGCGACCAGCGCGCGTTCGCGGAGCTCTATCGTCATACGGCGGCGAAACTATACGGCGTCGCCATCCGTATATTGCGCAGACAGGACTGGGCCGAAGAGGTTTTGCAGGAAAGCTACGTCAACATCTGGAATCACATCGCCGACTACAGCGCGTCGCGCAGCGCACCGATGACGTGGATGACCGCGATCGTACGCAACCGCGCGCTCGACTGGCTGCGCAGACCGAATCAGGAACGGCGCGATGAGGACTACGACTTGCTAGTAGAAGCGTTGCCCGACGGCGCGCCGGGGCCGGACGTGCAGTTGAGCGAAAGCCGCGATGCGCGTGCGCTGGCCGAGTGCTTGAAGACGCTTACCGGCAATCAACGTCAGACCATCGTGCTGGCATATACGCACGGGTTGTCGCACGGCGAACTGGCGAGTCATTTGAAACAACCGCTGGGCACGGTAAAAACGTGGATTCGGCGCGGGCTGGACAAACTCAAAGGTTGCATGGAAAGCATTGCAGAGAAAATAGGTTGAGGCAGTGAGATACGAAAATCCAGAATTGCGTGAAGCCCTCGCGGCCGAGTATGCGCTCGGCACGCTGCAGGGGCTTGCACGCGCGCGCTTCGAGCGGTCGCTGAAAGACAGCCCTCGATTGCGTCGTCTGGTTGCCGGCTGGCAAGAGCGTCTCGCATCGCTCGACGAAATGATCGAGCCGGTGCAGCCGCCCGCTCGCGTTTGGCGCGCGATCGAATCCCGCATACAGCGCGGCGCGCGCCGGCGTGCATTCTGGACAAACATCGGTGTCTGGCGGAGCGCAACGATGGTCAGCGCCGCATGCGCCATAGCGCTCGCCGTTTATCTGGCCTTGCTCTCGCCCACCGCGACGCAGCCGACGCCGATGATGGTTGCCGTGATGTCGGGCAATCAGGGCAAGCCCGCCATGACGGTATCGTGGCCGATGGAAGACACGGCACAGCGCAAGCTGCGCATCCGCGTGATCGATCATGCGGATATGGCGCCCGGCACATCGTGGGAGCTATGGATGCTGCCGGCCGACGGGCAAAAGCCCGTGTCACTGGGCCTGATCGGCACCGCGCCGTCGCAGGAAATGGTGCTGCCACCACGGCTCGCGCAGGCAGTCAACACTGCCGGCGGGTTGGCTATGAGCGTCGAGCCGGCAGGTGGCTCGCCGACTGGACAGCCCACTGGTCCGATCATCTACAAAGGGCCGACCACCAGGCTCTAGCGCGAGCTGCGCGCTGCAGACTGCGCGGCCGAGCACTTTCGTAACAACTTTCGCGAGTAGCGGCCTGATTTGTTCGAATCGCAGAGCGCCCGCTTTGCATCACCGGCCCCTGCTAGACGGCCTTAGTAAATCCTCTCCTCCGTTTTCGCAACTGCCGGCGGCAGCCCGATGTCTCACTAGCATCATCCGCCGATACCGCTCCGTCGCAGGATCGACTGCTAACCACCATGATCACGAAAGCCATCCCGGACCCGCCGCGCAATTCAGCGTCTGCGAGTCGTGAGCGCATTCCGTTCATCGATTTCTCTGAGCAGTTGGAAACACGGAGCGCCCTACGCTCGGCGATCACCTCGGCGACGTCCCGGCCCGAGCCTGATGCCGTCGCGATGCTGCTCGACGGCGCCCGGTTGCCGGCGATCGAGTCCGAAGCAGCGCAGAAACTCGCAGTCGATCTCGCCACAGCTTTGCGCGAGCGCAAAACGGGCAGCGGCAAAGACGAGCTTGTACAAGGGTTGATGCAGGAATTCTCGCTGTCGTCGCAGGAAGGCGTGGCGTTGATGTGCCTGGCCGAAGCGCTGCTGCGCATCCCCGACGATGCGACGCGCGATGCGCTGATCCGCGACAAGATCGGCGACGGTAACTGGCACGCGCATCTCGGACAGAGCAGTTCGATGTTCGTCAACGCAGCGACCTGGGGATTACTAATCACCGGCAAGCTGGTGGCGACGCATAACGAGTCGGGTCTGCGAAGCGCGCTGACTCGCATCATCGCCAGGAGCGGCGAGCCGCTGATCAGAAACAGCGTAGCCATGGCGATGCGCGTAATCGGCGAGCAGTTCGTCGCAGGCGAAACTATTGCAGAAGCGCTGGCGAATGCGAGACCGCACGAGCGCGAAGGGTTCCGCTATTCGTACGACATGCTGGGCGAGGCTGCGCTGACCGAGCACGACGCGCAGCGTTATTTACAGGCGTACCGAACGGCAATTGACGCGATCGGTCGAGCGTCCGCTGGACGCGGCATCTACGACGGCGCCGGAATCTCGATCAAGCTCTCCGCGCTGCATCCACGTTATAGCTATGCGCAACGCACTCGCGCGCTGACCGAGCTGTATCCGCGTCTCGTCGAACTGTCTGAACTTGCCGCGCGCTTCGACATCGGGCTCAACATCGATGCCGAAGAAGCCGACCGGCTCGAGCTGTCGCTCGATCTGCTCGAGAAGCTGTGCTTCGAGCCGGCGCTGCGAGGCTGGAACGGCATCGGCTTCGTCGTGCAGGCCTACCAGAAACGCTGCCCGTACGTCCTCGATTACCTGATCGATCTCGCGCACCGCAGCGGCCATCGGCTGATGGTGCGGCTGGTCAAAGGCGCCTACTGGGACAGCGAAATAAAACGCGCGCAAGTCGAAGGGCTCGCAGACTTCCCGGTCTTTACGCGCAAGGTGTACACCGATGTCTCGTATCTCGCGTGCGCCAACAAGCTGCTCGCCGCGTCGGACGCGGTCTATCCGCAGTTCGCCACGCACAACGCGCACACGCTCGCGGCAATCTATCGCGCCGCAGGCGAGAACTTCTATCCCGGGCAATACGAATTTCAGTGCCTGCACGGCATGGGCGAGCCGCTCTATTCGCGCGTCGTCGCAGCCGAAGCAGACGGCGGCCTCGGACGGCCGTGTCGCATCTACGCACCGGTCGGCACACATGAAACGCTGCTCGCCTATCTCGTTCGGCGTCTGCTCGAGAACGGCGCAAACACGTCATTCGTAAATAGAATCGCGGACGAGGCGATTTCGATCGCAGAGCTGGTCGCCGATCCGGTTGCGACGGTCGAGCAGATGGCGCAGACAGAAGGCGCGGTCGGAGTGCCGCATCCGGCGATCGCATTGCCGCGGGATCTATTCGGTACCGATCGGCGAAACTCGATCGGGATCGATTTAAACAACGAGCACGCACTGGCCACTTTGTCGGCGACATTATCGGACGGCGCGCGCCGCCACTGGATCGCAGCACCGATGATCGGCGACGAAGAGCGCATGTCCGCAACGCCGGTTGCTGTGCCGAACCCGGCCGATCGCCGCGATTGCGTCGGCGATGTTTTCGAGGCAACCGAACGAGACATTTCGGACGCGCTGGCAACGAGCATGGCCGCTCTGCCGGCGTGGCGCGCGACGTCACCGACGATGCGTGCCGATACACTGACGCGGGCAGCCCAATTGATGGAAGCACAGATGCCGGGGCTGATCGGAATCATCGTGCGCGAAGCGGGTAAAACAATCGCAAGCGCAATCGGTGAGGTCCGCGAGGCAGTCGACTTTCTCCGCTATTACGCTGCGCAAGTACGCCGCGAATTTGCCAACGATACCCATCGCCCGCTTGGTGTCGTCGTCTGCATCAGCCCGTGGAATTTTCCGCTGTCGATTTTTACCGGACAGATCGCAGCAGCGCTTGCCGCCGGCAATACGGTGATCGCGAAGCCGGCTGAGCAAACACCGCTCGTTGCAGCACAAGCAATTCGACTGCTCAGACGCGCCGGTGTACCGGTCGGCGCCGTGCAACTGCTCCCCGGCCGCGGAGAAACAGTCGGCGCCGTGCTCGTCGCCGACGCACGCATCCGTGCCGTGGTTTTCACCGGGTCGACGCAGGTCGCGCGCGCTCTGCAGAAGAGTCTCTCCGGCCGGCTCGATGAATGCAATCGGCCGCTGACCCTGATCGCCGAAACCGGCGGGCTGAACGCAATGATCGTCGACTCATCAGCACTGGTCGAACAAGCCGTCGGCGATGCGATCAAATCGGCGTTCGACAGCGCGGGGCAACGCTGCTCGGCGTTGCGCGTCCTATGCGTACAGGACGACGTTGCCGACCGGGTGCTCGAGATGTTACTCGGCTCGCTGCAGGAACAGCGCGTCGGCCAGCCGGATCGGCTCGACACCGACGTCGGCCCGGTCATCGACGACGAAGCAAAGCAAACGATCGAAGCGCACGTCGCTGCGATGAAAGCGAACGGCCGCGCAGTGCACCGGTTCGGCGCCGATGAAAATCAGCACGGCAGTTTTGTTGCGCCGACAGTGATCGAGCTGAACAGCATCGACGAGCTAGAGCACGAAGTGTTCGGCCCGGTGCTTCACTTCGTGCGTTACAAAAGCGATGAGCTCACTGCACTGATAGACCAGATCAACGCGACCGGCTATGGGCTCACGCTCGGCGTGCATACGCGCATCGACGAGACGATCGATTTCATCGCCGAGCACGCGCACGTGGGCAATCAGTACGTCAATCGCAACATGATCGGGGCCGTCGTCGGTGCGCAGCCGTTCGGTGGCGGAGGCCTGTCGGGAACCGGTCCGAAGGCCGGCGGACCGTTGTACACGCGGCGGCTGCTGTCTGCGGCGCCGGTTGCATCAATCGGCGCATTAGACGGCGACCTTGAGTCCACTGCATTGCCTGCAGATCGCCTCAACGCGCTGCATGCATTGCGCACCTGGTTCGCCAGGAGGGGCGAAACCGAGCTCGCCGTATGCTGTGACGAGCTTGCTGCGACGAGCGTTGCGCATCTAACCGCGGCGTTGCCCGGTCCGACCGGCGAGCGCAACACCTACACGCTCGTGCCGCGCGAAGCAGTCCTGTGCATCGCAACCGACCGCGGTGACTTGCTATTTCAGCTTGCGTGCGTGTTGGCGGCGGATTCGAGCGCGGTGTGGCCGGCAGAATATGTGAGCGTCGCGCTGCGCGCGGAATTGCCGCAGGCGTTGCAGCAGCGCGTGCACGTTGCGGTCGAGCCCTTGAACTGCCGGTTCGACGTGGCGATCATTCATCACGATCCTGAGCACGTCATTAAATGGAGCGTCGAGCTGGCGAGCCGCGACGGCGCGATCGTCTCGCTTACCGCATGCGTGCCGGGTGCTCGCGACCCCGCATTGATTCGGATCGAGCGTTTCCAGATCGAACGCTCGTTATCGATCAACACCGCGGCAGCGGGCGGCAACGCGAGCCTGATGACGATCGGCTGAAACGACACGCTCGTGCGCTAGCGGCGCCGAGCCTGCGCCAGCCAATCGCATACTTGCTGCGCGCCCTGCAAAATTCGCGGCGTGGCGCGCGTCAGCAGATCGGAATCGATCCAGTAAATTTGTTCGCGCTGCACCGCCCGCATCGACGGCATGCGCCGCCATTGCTCGAGATCGCGCTTCGGCACATCGAGGCCGATGACGACTTCCGGGTCGGCTTTCAACACGCTTTCGATATCGACGACGCCGGCCAGCACAGGCATCGACGCGAACGCGTTACTACCGCCGCACACGCCGATCACATCGCTTGCGAGGTGTGCGCCGTTCAATGTCATCAGCGGTTGCCCCCACACTTCGAAAAAGACCGACACCACGCGGGCGCCCGGCGGCGGCCGGTTGAGCTCGCGCAGATGTTCCTCGAACAAGAGGGCCTGCTGCTCCGCCACTGTCGACGTACCCAGCAGCGTCCCCAGCACGCGAAGCGTGCGCGCCACATCCGACACGCGGCGCGGCTCGCTGAGGAATACCGGAATTCCCAACTTGGCGAGCCGGTCGAAGTCGATTGCTCCGTTGCCCGACAACCAGCCCAGTATCAGATCCGGCCTCAGCGCGAGGACTTTTTCCAGATCTACGCCTGCCGCATCCGATACCCGAGGCAGGCTGCGCGCCGCTTCCGGATAGTCGCTCCCGCTGTCCGCTGCGATGACTGCTTTCGCACCGCCCGCTGCGAATGCAAGCTCAGTGAGATTCGGCGCGAACGTTATGACTCGGCGCGCGGGCGCCGCAAGCTCGACCAGCACGCCGCGATCGTCGCGGACTCGAATGGTCTGCGCACACGCGAGATCGCCGATCAGGAGCAGACACACCGCTGCGACAGCGCGTAGTGCAACGAACGTTGAAACTGAGTTAGGTATCGCTGCCCGCTGGCGAATCCGTTTGCGTGCACGCAACCGCCGTGCGCGCGCCGGCCTGGCGGTCAACGTTCCATGTAGTGCAGGAGGGTCGAGCTGGTCTGGCGCAGCCGCTGCGACAGCAGGGTGACCAGTTTGATGAGGAGCTTGGCGCCCAGCGCCGGCTCTTCGAGGATGATGCGCACCATGGCATCGCGCGAGAGGACCGCGAAGATGGTCGGTTCGATGCCGATGCAAGTTGCGAAGCGCGGTTCGCCGTCGATCATCGACATCTCGCCGAGCGTCATGCCGGGACCGACGCTGGTCATCGCCTGGATGACGCCGCGCTTGTCGGTCTTCACGATATCCACTTTGCCCTGAATGATGAGCAGCATGTAGTCGTCTATGTCGCCCTCGCGAATGATGAGATTTCCCGGCTCGGCGCGATACACCTGCATGAACGCGCTCAACATCTGCACGTCATCCCGGCTGAAATCCGAAAAGAATTTCGAATGGCCGATCATGTCGAAGATCTGCTGGGCGAGCGCACTGCCTTCGCCGAGGTGTTCGAGCCCATTGAGGACGGAGTTTTTCAGCGCAAGATCTGCCATAGACAATGCGACCCTACCGATTTCGCGAAAGTGCGTCCAGCAATAAGATTATCCCGCGTGCCACGCCATCGCGGGCGAGCTGGCCTCATGCGGTGGCCTTCGCGCTGCCGAGCGGCTCGGCGCCCGCCTGCCGCAGTGCCGCTTGCATGCGCCGCAGATAAGCATCGCGCGCGATCGCCGCGTCCTCTAAAAAATGCGGCAGCTCGGACAACAGCAACGCCTGAGGACCATCTACCAGAGCCGTCGGCGGGTCCGGATGAAAATCGACCAGCACCATGTTCGCACCCGAGACGATCGCCTGCGCGGTTACATGCATGAGATCCAGAATACCATCCGCAGCCCTTGTGCGAGCGCCGACCGAATGCGACGGGTCGACGCACACCGGCATGCGCGTCAGCCGCTTCACCACCGGCACGTGCGCGAAATCGACGAAGTTGCGAAACGGATCGCCCATGTTGGTTTTCATGCCGCGCAACCCGAATACGACGCGGCCGTTGCCTTCGCTCGCAAGATATTCCGCGGCGTTGAGCGATTCATCCAGCGTGATGCCGAAGCCGCGCTTGAGCAGCACCGGAAAATCCTGCTGACGTCCGACCGCTTTCAGCAGCTCGAAATTCTGCGTATTGCGCGTGCCGATTTGCAGCATGACCCCGGTAGGGCTGCCGGTCTCGCGCAATGCATCGCGTATCTCGTGCACGTGCGACTCGTGCGTGACTTCCATGGCGATCACCTTGATGCCATGTTTGCCCGCGATGTCGAACACGTAGTTGAGACAACTGCGGCCGTGACCTTGAAATGAATATGGACTGGTGCGCGGCTTGTATGCGCCCATGCGTGTGCAGACCTGGCCGTTGTCGCTCAGCGCACGGCACATCTGCTCGACGTGCTCGGGCGTGTCGACCGCGCACAGTCCGGCAAAGATGTTGAGCGAATCCTGCCCGAAGCGCAGACCCTGATATTCGAAATGGCTGGGCCGCGTGTCGCCGGTGTGACGACCGAGAATTCGATATTCCTCGGATACGCGCACCACACGCTCGACGCACGGCAGCGCCTGCATCTCTTCGACACTGAGCGGCTTGGTGTCCCCGAGCAAATAGACTTCGGTGACCGCGCGCAGCTCACCCTCGATGCGATGAACTCTGATCTCGATCGCGGGCAGCGCTCGCAGCCGCTGCATGAGAGCAGCGTATTCGGCGCTCTTGAGATCCGCGTTCTCGTTGAGGATGAGAATCATGAATGTGGCTCGGGCCTGCCTCCGCCCGCTTTTCGGCAGGCCCCGCCTTTTCGGCAGGCCCCGCTTTTTCGGCGGGCATTGGCAAGGGCGAAGGCGCGGTCGATTGACGAGAAGGTCGGTATTCTAGCCAACCTTAGACACAATTAACACATTCGCGAACGGGCAGCCTCAACGCAGCGCTGGCAACAGCTGTTCATCCAACCAGGTGCGAGGCCTGCGGCGGTCGCGATTGCGGTGGTTGCGATCGATCCGATGTACGAGCGGAAGTGCGGCGTTGGAACGCCGTGAGGCGCTTGAGATCAGCCCGCGGTACCGCCCACCGTCAAACCATCGATGCGCAAGGTCGGCTGGCCGACGCCGACGGGGACACTCTGCCCTTCCTTACCGCAGGTGCCGACACCTGAATCGAGTGCCAGATCGTTGCCGATCATGCTCACGCGAGTAAGCGCATCGGGCCCGTTGCCGATCAGCGTGGCGCCCTTCACCGGCGTCGTGATCTTGCCGTCCTCGATCAGATACGCTTCGGAGGTGGAAAACACGAACTTGCCGCTGACGATATCGACCTGGCCGCCGCCGAAGTTCTTCGCGTACAGCCCGCGCTTGACCGACGCGAGAATTTCCGCAGGATCTTTATCGCCGGCCAGCATGTACGTGTTCGTCATGCGCGGCATCGGCACGTGCGCAAACGATTCGCGCCGGCCGTTGCCGGTGACCGGCACGCCCATCAGGCGTGCGTTCAGCGAATCCTGCATGTAGCCTTTCAGCACGCCGTCCTCGATGAGCACGTTGTACTGCGTCGGGTTGCCTTCATCGTCGATGCTGAGCGAGCCGCGGCGACGATGCAACGTGCCATCGTCGACCACTGTGACGCCGGGCGCCGCGACGCGCTCGCCGATGCGACCGCTAAATGCGGAGCTGCCTTTGCGGTTGAAGTCGCCTTCGAGCCCGTGGCCGATCGCTTCGTGCAACAGCACGCCGGGCCAGCCCGGTCCGAGTACGACGGTCATCGTGCCGGCAGGTGCCGCCCCCGCGCTCAAATTCACCAGCGCCTGGTCCACCGCCTGCTCGACGTAACTGTGCACCATTTCCGGGGTGAAATAGGCGTAATCGAAGCGCCCGCCGCCACCGGCCGAGCCTTGCTCGCGGCGGCCGTTTTCTTCCACGATCACTTGCAGCGACAAGCGCACGAGCGGGCGCACGTCGGCGGCGGTAAAGCCATCCGCACGTGCGATCAAAACCACTTCGTATTCGCCGGCCAGGCTCGCCGTGACTTGCTTGACGCGCGGGTCGCGCGCACGCGCCGCGCGCTCCATCATTTCGAGCAGCGCAACTTTCGCCGGGTCCTGCAGACTGGTGAGCGGATCTTGCGGAACGTACAACGCACGGCCTTCGCCGCGCCGTGCGATCTGTGTGCGCGCTTCGCCGCCCTGACGCGCGATCGCGCGGGTCGCTTCTGCAGCCGAGCTCAGCGCCGGCAGGCTGATATCGTCGGAGTAGGCGAACGCGGTTTTCTCGCCGCTGACTGCGCGAACGCCGACGCCTTGATCGATGTTGAAGCTGCCCGATTTGACGATGCCCTCTTCGAGGCTCCAGCTTTCGCTGCGGCTGTATTGGAAATACAGGTCCGCGTAATCGACATCGTGCGTGAGGATGCGCCCGAACACCTTGTTGATACCCGAGGCATCCAGGCCATACGGGCTCAGCAGCGTGCGGTCGGCGGTGGCGAATAACAGGTCGGTGCTGGAGGGAGCGTTCATCTTTTTTAGGGGCTAGGGACTCGGGGCTGGAGGCTAGGGAACGGCCTCCAACCCAGTCATCGGGATAACGTTAAGTGGGACTGATTGGCGCTGAATCAATCAGCGATTACCAAGGGCTGGCTCACAAGCGATGAATCGTCCGGTGCGTGAGGGCGGGCAGGCTTTGGCGCAGCTCGGTCTGGTACGCGGGGTTGATTCCTGCGGACACTATGCCAGAGCCGCGCGGCAGGCGGTCCAGCACCACGCCCCACGGGTCCACGATCATGCTATTGCCGTGGGTCTCTCGTCCGTTCAGATGATACCCCCCTTGCGCAGGCGCCAGCACGTAGGCCAGGTTTTCGATGGCACGCGCGCGGATCAACGTTTCCCAGTGGGCGCGGCCGGTAGTCTCGGTGAATGCAGAGGGCACGACGATGATATCGACGTCCTGCATCGCCCGGTACAGCTCGGGAAAGCGCAGGTCGTAGCACACCGACAGTCCGATGCGGCCGAACGGTGAGTCGATCACCTTGACCTCCTTGCCGGGATCGATCGTGCGCGCCTCGGAAAATTTCTCGGCGCCGAGATTCAAGCTGAACAGATGAATCTTGTCGTATCGGGCCACTTGCTTTCCGGCATCGTCGTATACCAGCAGGCTGTTGTGCACACGGGTGGGCTCGGGCGATTCGATCGGCACCGAACAGCCGATCAGCCAGATGCGATGTTTGCGCGCCATATCGGAGAGAAATTTCTGGATCGGGCCATCGCCGGGCTTCTCGCGCAACGCGATCTTATCGGTGTCCTTCAGGCCCATGCAGGCGAACCATTCCGGCAGCGCAACCAGGCCGGCGCCCTGCCCCGCCGCCATGCCGATCAGGCGCTTCGCCTCGTTGAGGTTGCCCGATACGCTCGGCCCGGACGCCATTTGTACACCAGCGATGCGAAATACCGGCGCGGTTCCGGCGGCGGCCGGCGCGTCTTTTTTGCTGGCCTGCGCTGCGTCGCCTGCACGCGGGCGCGCACGCCCGAATACGGACCGCACCGCGGCTGGAATTTTGGTGCTCGGTTTTTTCTTCATTTTCATCGTATGGAATTTTTTTCCGAGTTCGACAACGAATCTATGTGCACCAGCCGGCCGGGACCAATTCAATAACGGCTCGGCAACGCATCCGCATTACAGCAACCGCAGTTTTTTTGCACGACATCACTTCCGGCCTGCGGGGCCGTCTGACACCCGGCCGCGCGTTTTCTTGGTGACCGTGGGCGAGGTCCAGCTTCCGGCAACGTGATACTGGAACGACAGCAAATGACTGAACGGATCTTTCAGCGCCTTTTGCACGACCAATGCGCCGAGCCCGATGACCGGATTGACCAGGGCCGTGCCGAGCGCGATGCTGTTGCTGAGCGACGGAAAGATGCGTACGTCGAGCTGCTGCGTTTCCGCGGCGAGGTTGACCTCGCCCTTCATTTCCACGCGCGCAGCCGGCCCGTCCAGCTCGAAGTCCTGGGTGCGTGCCAGGCCTTGCGCGATATCTACGTTGCCACCAATCTTGTCGAACGCAAACCCTTCGCTGAAGATGTCGCGGAAATCCAGCATGGCGACCTTCGGCAAGGTCTGCAAGCTGACGACCGAGAGCAGCTTGCCGATACCGGGGTCGATCTTCACGAAGCGGCCTTTCTCGACCGTCAGTTGCAGATGCCCGGACAAGGTCGGCAGATCGAGCGAATACGGCGGCCCGGCCCAGGACAGTTTGCCGGTCAGATTCGCCTTGCCACGGTCGATGCCTCTGGGCAAATCGAGCCGAGTAAAAAAGCGGCCGATGTCGCCGACCTCGAGCTTGAGCTCCATCTGCGTACGCGGCTGCGTCGACCACGGTTGCCACAATCCGGTTCCGGTGAGCGTGCCGTCCGGATTGACCAGCTCGAGGCGATCGATTCTCCAGTCGCGTGCGTTGGGCACGGCGATCAGCGCGAGGCGACCGAATTGACGCGTACCCATGCGGAAGTCATCGGCTGTGATGTCGAGCGAAGGCAGATTTTTTCCCTCGCTGCGCTTGCCCTCGGCCGCCTTGATCTCGGCGGTGGGCATCGGCAGTTCGAGCCGACCGAATCGCGCGATGATCGCGCCTTGGCCGTGCGGTAGCCAGCGTGCGTCGCCGGTGAACTGCTTGGCGCCGAGCTTCACCTGCCAGTCGTTGTCTTGCCTCGTCGCCTGCACGCGCAGGTCATCGAAATCGCGCGAAAATGCGCGCGCCCGCTTTACTGACACGCTAATGCCTGCCAGGGTCGCGTCCGACGAATCGTCGCGCGGCTGCTCGTCGATCAAATCCTGCCACTGCTCGATGTCGGCGCGCTCGAGCGAGCCGGATATCCACAAGCCGTCTCGCTGCGGCGCCGGCGCCTTGTCCCCGAGAGCGATCTCGCCGCGCGCGATCCTGGTCTGCCGGCCGCTCTTATCGAGCAGCACCTGCGCCGACATTATCGTGCCGTAGGTCGCGCTCACCAGATCTTGCGCGGGAGAGCGTTCGCGCCGCTCGACGTGCAGCGCCACCCGGTCCTGCGGCGATTTCGCGAATGGCGCCGGCAACGTCGATGTCGCGCCCTGCAAGCTCGAGTCGAGCACGAAATCGAATCGATGCGCCTGCACCTCGGCAGTCATGCGCCAGTCGGTGATGCCCGAAACACGCGCCAGCAGCGGCTGACGCATTTCATTGCGCAAAGTGGCAATGTCGGCTTGGCCATTGGCTTGGATGCGTATCAAGCCGCCGGCCCCGGTTGTTGCGGTCATATGCGCAGGCCCGCCGTAGAGATGCGCCTGGGCATCATGCAAGGTCACGCCTTCCTGCGTGAACGCGAGCTTGCCGGAAAATTGCTCGAGCGCGGGAACACCGTCGCCGGGATAAAACGTGTTGCCCGCAAACGTATACAGGCCCGCCAGCTTTACCGTGTCGGGGTCCTGCAGCGGCAGTTCCAGTTTCAAATTGAGCCGACCGCGGCCGGCGGCGCGCATACCTTCGGTAAACGCACCGACTTGGGCGCGCACCGGACTGTCGTTCACGTAGCGCAGAAAGTCGCTGCTCGGACCCTCGGCCTCGCCGCGCGCTTCAACTACCGGCTTCTCCGCACCGAGATCCGCGATGACGACGCTCACGGCAGACAGGTTTGCGCCCATCACATGGCCCTGGTTTCCCGTGATATCCATACGCTTGCCGCGGAATGCGATGTTGCCTGCGATGCCGTCCACCCGCGGCCACCCCGGCGCGAATATAAGACTGCCGTTGTCCACCGCTGCCGTCACTTCGAAGTGACCGGTAGCCGGATTGGTGAACGGGAAGTTGTGCAGATCGCCTTTTAGAATGACCTGGATGTTGCGTGCGTTCGCCGACAACAGGTTTTTCTGCAGCCAGTCGCGAATCTGCTCCGATAAGACGAGCGGCACGTAACGCCAGACCTGTGCGCCGTCGCCGCGGACAAACGTGCCTTTGATGTCGACCACGCCGGGGCCCGAAGCGACCGCTTGATAGCGCCCGATGACCTGGCCTGCCATGTGCGGACTCTCGATCGCGACACGTTCGATGTTGACCGCCGGCAGCCCCTTAATCATCGCCCACGACACGCGCGCATCTAGCGTGTCGATGACAAGCGGCTCTTTGAACACGGTCGGCATTGCGAGCGCAGTCGCGCTGGCTTTGCCGCTCAAGGTTCCGCCTTTTTCGCTTGCGTTCAACGTGCCTGTTACGTTGCCGATCCCGGGCAGATAACCGGAAGGACGCCAACTGACTTTGGCAAATCCGCCGCGTATCGAATACGGGCCGCTCGAGCTGAATTTATCTTGCCAGCGAAGGTGGAAATCGCTCAGAGCCCCGCGCGGATTGAGCTCAGCCAGACGCGCACGCAACGCCGGGTCGACCGGGACGCGGTCGATTAAACGCACGGCGGCTTCGAGCTCTAGTGCATCGAACGCGACTTCCGACGAAATCGGCTGGCCGGCACGCTCGAAGCTGCGCGAATAGGTGATGTCGGCAGGCGGCAGCCGCACGCCGTCCGGCGTTGCGAAGGAAAGTTGGCGCGCCCACGCAACCCGGCCGTTTTCGTTGTCGCGCCAGCCGAGGCGGCCTTGCAGGCGGGTCAGCTCCAAGGTCGGCATGTCTTTGTCCAAACGTGTGTGGACTTGCTCCAGCGCTACCTCAGCGGTCACGTCGGTCGGTTTGCCGCCGTTCCAGGCGCTCCAGACTTTCACCGAACCCGTGCCGCGCGTGGTTTGCATCGGCAGCTGCACCCACTGGCGCAGCGCAGCCAGATCGGTGCGCGCGATGCCCGAATAGACCGAGCCAGACCAGCTTTTCAAGTCCCCGAATGAACGGCCGATCACCTCGCCGCGAATGTCGAGCGGCGATGCGACCTCGGCAGGCGGCGTCGCTCGCAATCCGAACGCATGCGTGCCGAAGTTGCGTTCGACGCGAAACTCCACGTCTCTCAACACCAGCGGGGCGCCGCCGAGCCGATCGTCCGACCAGGTCAGCTGCGAGTTGCGCAGTACGATGCGATGCTGCTGCAACAACCAGTCGCCCAAACCGCCCTCGTCGGTATCCGGCGTGTCTGCGAGCGCGATGCCGGCAACGTGCAGCACCCCGGCGGCATCGCGATGAATATCCAGATTGAGCTCTTCCAGCTCGATCGAATAAAATCGCAGACGCCCAACGAACAACGACCACCAGGCGAGCGTGCTGTCTACCTCTTCCAGGCTGACCCGTTCTTTGCCATCGGCATCGAGCAGAGCGAAATCGTGCAGCACCAGGCGCGGGCGGAAGCCATCCCAGTCGCCCTCGATCAAACCGATCTGTACATGCTGATGCGAGGCGCGGCTCAAGCCATAGACGATTTCTTCCCGGTAATGGTCGATGTTGGGCAACAGCCAGTAGCGCACCAGCAGAATCACCACCGCGAATGCGATAGCGAAGGCAACCAGCGCATACGTCAATGAGCGATAGATCCACCGGCTGCCGTGCTTGAACAGCTTGAATGCTAGTCGAGCGGGCATTGCTGCAGGCTTGGTTTGCATGCGTAGAGCTTGGTCAATAGAATCCTCTTAGCTGTCGGCTGACGCGGGTTCGACACGGGCGTTCGACACCGGCGATTTCGACAACAGCGGTCGACGCCGCAAAACCGCGCGGCTTGAACGTCGGGAAACAGCGGGAGACGGCAGCGCATGCGGTGATGCCGGAAATTCTGCTGCGTGAACGATCCTGCGCTGCGCTTCCGAACAGGCACAGTGGAGTGCAGTTTCGGCTGCGCCCGATCCAGTCTCGCAGTTTATCGTCTTGGACCTCAATGCAGCCAGAACAGCCTTCGGCAATCCCGCTATCGCAAGGTTCGCAGCCACCGGCCGATGCGGCCGCGCTGCTCGCGCGCACCGCGGAGCTCAGCCGATTTGCCCGCCGCCTGCTGGAACATTTGCCGGAATTGTTCGATCCGCAATCGTTATTCGCACCGTGCGATCGTAATCGCATCCTCGGTCTGCTGGGCGGGGACATGTTACCCGACGAGGCTGCATTGCATCGCCGG
>JBBRGM010000023.1:0-21255 GCA_038240725.1 Burkholderiales bacterium
GCGAGCACTTCAATTTTTAAGCCGCCTCAGCAGTACTACTACATCAGCTAAGCCTAAGCCCAACCTCAATAGCAATACCACCTCAGCCACCCACCAAAGTGCCCACACCTATCGGCTGTATATTTTTAAAGAGCAACGTCGGGTGTCCGACGAGAGGGGCGCATTATACAGAGCAGCCCGCGGGAATCAAGCACAGAGCTCTAACTTTTTCGCGGAGCGGTTTAACGCGCTTTCGCGCGGTCGTTATCTAGTGATTAGCGAGCGCGAAAACCAAGCTCACACGAGATTGATGCGAGCGAATTTCCGCTTTCCGACTTGAACTACGAATTCCTGTGCGCCATTCAACGCGAGCGCTTTGTCGCTCACGCGCTCGCCGTTTATTCGCACACCGCCCTGTTCGATCAAGCGCATCGCTTCCGAGCTGCTCGACGTTAAGCCGACTCGCTTGAGAACCTGCGACAGCAGGATAGGTTGCGCGCTCATCGGCACCGTATGTTCCGGCATATCATCAGGAATCTCGCCTTGTCGGAACCGGGCCTCAAAATCAGCCTGTGCTTTTTCCGCCGCATTCGCGTCGTGAAAGCGCGCTACGATCTCCTTCGCGAAACCGACCTTGATATCTTTCGGGTTTCGCCCATCGTATACCTCTGCCTTCCACTGCTCGATTACGCTCAGCGGCTCGAACGATAGCAGCTCAATATAGCGCCACATCAGATCGTCTGATATCGACATCAACTTGCCGAAGATCTCTGCGGGCGGTTCATTGATACCTACGTAGTTACCCAGAGACTTGGACATCTTGTTGACGCCATCGAGTCCTTCTAGCAGCGGCATCGTCAGAATGCATTGGGGCGCCTGACCGAAGTGCTTTTGTAGCTCGCGTCCGATCAGCAGATTGAATTTCTGATCGGTGCCGCCCAGCTCAATGTCGGCCCGCAGCGCAACGGAATCGTAGCCTTGAACCAAGGGATACAGAAATTCGTGGATCGCAATCGACTGATTTCCGCGATATCGCTTTCCGAAATCATCTCGCTCCAGCATACGAGCGACAGTATGTTTGGCTGCGAGTCGAATGAGATCGGCGGCGGGCATCGGATCGAACCACGCCGAGTTGAACGCAACCTCCGTCCGTGCCGGATCTAGTATCTTGAACACCTGTTCGCGATAGGTCTTTGCGTTGTCCTCGATCTGTTCTCGCGTGAGCGCTGGACGCGTAGCGTTCTTGCCGGTGGGATCTCCAATCATTCCGGTAAAATCGCCGACCAGAAAAATCACCTGATGCCCGAGCTCCTGAAACTGGCGCATCTTGTTCAACAATACGGTATGACCGATATGCAGGTCGGGGGCAGTAGGATCAAAGCCCGCTTTCACACGCAGTAGGCGGCCTGACGCCAACCTCTCGACGATCTCCTGCTCGACCAGAAGCTCTTCGCAACCGCGCTTGATTATTTTCAGGCTTTCTTGAACATCTACCATTGTTTCCTCAGAGCGGCCTTCCATGCTGGCGGAATGGGAGTACTTCATATGCAAATCTTAGAAGGCGTGGCCCGCCGCCCAAACCGTCGACGCGATTCAGAAAATTCTGCTAACCTTCGGCGCGAAACTGCTGATGATGACCCTAGAAAAGAACGCGATTCTAGCCGAAAAGGCACGCAGCTCAAGCACGTCGCACCGGAGACCAACACCTGCGGCGCGCTGGATAGCTGCACTGATGGCGATACCATTACTTGGTGTGGTGGCGGCGTTCGCCATCGCGCCGGGTACGGCTACCGAAACCGTCGTCGTGCATCGCGTCCTGGAAGAGGTGCCGCTCGCGCTGCCTGCGTCGCAGATTGAAACGGCCTCGCTTCAGTATTGGCGAGAAGAGCAAATTCAGCGTGGCGACACCATCGGTTCGCTTCTCGCAAGGCTTCAGATCACCGATCCCAAGGCAGCGAACTACCTCCGCAGCGCTGGGAAGGCACGCGCGCTCTATCAACTTGTCCCGGGGCGTTCGGTTCGAACGGTGACCAACGCGGACGGCAGTATGATCACTCTGCGCTATGTGAATACCGACCGGACCGAGCTTGTTGTCGAACGTCGCGGCGATGACTTCTTCACTCGAGAGGACTCTCTGACTGGAGAGCACCATCTACTGATGAGTTCCGGCGAGATCAAGACTTCATTGTTCGCTGCGACAGATGATGCCGGCTTGAGCGATGCGGTCGCGATTCAGCTTGCCGACATATTCTCAAGCGAGGTCGACTTTCATCGCGGGCTCCGTGCCGGCGATCGCTTTTCGGTTGTTTTTGAGGGCTTCTACAGTAACGGCGAACTGGTTCGTACGGGTCGCATCGTGGCGACCGAATTCATCAATGCTGGGCGCAGTTATCGAGCCGTGTATTTCCAGGACGCTTCCGGTCGCGGCGGCTATTACACGCCCGACGGGAAAAGCATGCGCAAGTCGTTCCTGCGCTCGCCCTTGGAATTTTCGCGAATCAGCTCTGGGTTCTCGCTTTCTCGGTTCCACCCGGTGCTGCAGACTTGGCGCGCGCACAAGGGGGTCGACTATGCCGCGCCAACCGGCACACGGGTTAAAGCAACCGCAGATGGAATCGTCGAGCAGGTGGGCCGACAAGGGGGCTACGGTAATTTGATCGTGATCCGACACAGCAATGGTTACAGCACAGCATACGGCCATCTATCGGCTTTTGCCGGTGGACTGCATGCGGGTCAGCGGATCATGCAGAGCGACGTCATCGGATTCGTCGGAAGCTCTGGGCTTGCCACCGGTCCGCATCTCCACTATGAGTTTCGGGTCAACGGGATTTACCAGAACCCGCTGAAAGTTGGCGCTGCGCCGGGATCGCCCATCACAATTCAGATTCAGTCGGCTTTCGAACAGCGGTCACGCCCACTGTTATCGCAGTTGGATCTCGTTCGCGGGATCAATCTGGCGGCCCTTAACTAACTGCGCACGCCGCATTGACTAATGAAAAAGGGGTCATATGTGCCCCTTTCGTTTATTGCAGCTCGGATATCCGACTATGCGGAGAACGAAGATCCGCAACCGCAAGTAGACGTCGCGTTTGGATTCTTGATCACGAACTGCGCGCCTTCGATACCTTCTTGATAGTCGATTTCTGCCCCTGCCAGGTACTGAAAGCTCATCGGGTCGATAAGCAACGTGACCCCGTTTTTGACCAAGGAAGTGTCCTCGTCGTTGGTTGCCTCGTCGAACGTGAATCCATACTGGAAGCCCGAGCAGCCGCCACCCGTCACGAACACTCGCAGCTTGAGTCCTGGATTGCCCTCTTCGTCGATCAGTTCTTTCACTTTACCCGCAGCCGCGTCGGTAAAGACCAACGGCGCGGGCAGCTCGCTTACAGCGTTCATCTCTCGACTCCTGAATACAGCTCGGAAATTGTTTTCCGCGGGAAATTATCTTCCCTGCAAGATATTGGGTCAATCGGCCGAAAATCAATCACTGGGGACCGGGGTTGTGGCGATGGCGGTCTTCGTTGCTTGTCCGTCGTCATGATGCACTAAACGCCCCTGCACCACGGCGCCTAACTGAATCTCGAGGGTACGGTAGTGGACATCTCCTGTAACATTGCTCTTCGCCTGCAGTTCTACATACTGCGCCCCATACACCGGGCCGACTACCGTTCCATTGACTACCGCATGCGAGACACGTATTTCTCCCTCAACACGCGCCCGTTCGCTCAAGACTAGTGTGCTCGGCTGATCGTCCGAGCTCAGCACATTGCCTTTGACGCGTCCATCGATGCGCAATCCGCCGGTGAAGACGACATTTCCTTCCACGACCGTTCCCTCACCAATCAGACTGTCGATGCGATTTTGAGGCTTGCTCTGCTTGCCACCAAACATCGATTCCTCCTAAGAAACGTTGACCGTCTGCGACGACCGGGGTCCTTCGATGCCATTCTCGAGCACCCGCGCGGAAACGCGCTTCACCACGGCTTCAGGCGGTAAATGAAACACCCCCTCGACACGCTGGTAGAACTTGAACGAAAGCTTGAACTCCGCGTTCTTGTCTTCCCCGTGCGGGAGCACCAGAACTCGTGCTTCGCCGTTCTGTACGATATCGACAACGAGCTGAAGCTTGCCTTGAAATTCTTTCCCACGCGTTCGCGCCTGCACGACTAGGAGCTGGTAGCGATATTCTCCCGGCATCGAATCACTCCTGACTCTGAAGCGATTGATCGTTACGCCGCCGGCAGACTCCCCAGTAGACGTCATCAACGTCTGGAAAAACGCCAAGTCTTCCTTCAGCAGCGCATTTTCGTCGGTAAGCGTCTTCATCTGAGTCGCCAGACTCCCATGCGTCGACTGTTCGATTTGTGCTTGCCGCTCTTGCGCGGCGATCTGGCGACGCATGTCGTGGTTCTCATCGCGCAGATGCGCAATCTCTTCGCTCAGCTTCGCCTGATCCGCCGACGCACGCCCGCTTTGGAAACCGGCGAGGCTACGACCGGTGTCGTACATGAACCAGCCCCCGACAATCACCAACCCGATCCCGCCGAAAATCAGCCCCCAACGCAAGTACCACGGTGTACGAGTGCGTACGGCGACACGGGATGCAGTAATCCCAAATCGACGTTTAAGGCGTCTGATGAACGTCACGGCATTAGAGCGATGGCACGCAATCCTTCGGATTCGGGTAAATCGAACATGATGTTCATATTCTGCACCGCTTGACCTGCTGCTCCCTTAACCAGGTTGTCGATGACGCAGAGAATGACGATCGTATCCCCGCCGCCGGGGCGATACTGCGCGATCCGGCATTGGTTTGCGCCGCGCACGGAGCGAGTATCCGGCGTGCTGCCGGATGGCATCACATCCACAAACGGTTCTTGCGCAAAACGACGTTCGTAAAGTGGCTGTACATCCACATCCTGAGTCAATCGAGCATACAGCGTCGCGTGAATGCCTCGAATCATCGGTACAAGATGCGGCACGAAAGTTAGACTCACCGGCCCATCCGCAGCTTGGCGAAGCGTCTCAACAATCTCGGGCACATGCCGGTGGCCAGTCACGCCATAAGCCTTGAAGTTATCGGCTGCTTCCGGAAAAAGTATATGGACTTCTGCCTTGCGGCCCGCCCCGCTGACGCCCGACTTCGCATCGGCGATCAAGTGTGCCGCGTCCACCACACCAGCCTCCAGCAGCGGCATGAAGCCCAGTTCCACGGCGGTGGCATAGCAACCAGGATTGCCGACAACGCGGGCTTTGCGAATGCGCTCGCGATTCAACTCCGGCAGCCCGTAGACCGCCTCCTCCGCAAGCTCAGGGGAGGTATGCGTAACACCGTACCAGCGCTGCCACTCCTGCAGGTTCTTAAGACGAAAGTCGGCGGCGAGATCGATCACGCGTACACCTGCCTTTAGCAAGCGAGGCGTCTGTTCCATTGCTACCGTATGAGGGGTCGCGAAGAACACCACATCACAACGCTCGAGTCCGGCGGCGCCTGGGTCGGAGAATTTCAAATCAACGCGTCCGCGCAAGCTCGGAAAAAGTTCCGAGACGGGCATCCCCGCTTCCTTGCGGGAGGTGATGACCTCGAGCTGCGCGGAGGGGTGCTGAGCGAGGATGCGTAGCAGCTCGACGCCGGTGTAGCCGGTCCCGCCAACGATACCGATCTTAATCATAGCGATTTCGCATATCCATTCAGGAGGTTATTCGACACATGGCGAATGATAACGCCAAAGACTCGTCATCGAAAATCCGCCGGAAGACAAAGAGACCTGAACATTGGAGCGGAAAAAAAAGCCGCCCTGCGGGCGGCTTTCTCGATAAACGCAGCGATTAGCGTTTGGAAAACTGTTTGCGCCGGCGAGCTTTGTGAAGCCCGACCTTCTTTCGCTCTACTTCGCGCGCGTCACGCGTGACCAGGCCAGCCTTCTTGAGCGCCGGTTTCAGCTCCGCATCGTAGTTGATCAACGCTCGCGTAATACCGTGGCGGACGGCGCCGGCCTGACCGGATTCTCCACCGCCCTGCACATTGACCATGATGTCGAACGTGCCGAGGTGGTTGGACAGCGCCAGCGGCTGACGCACGATCATCCGTCCAGTTTCGCGCGAGAAGAAATCGTCGACCGGCTTGCCGTTCACGACGATCTGGCCCTTGCCGGGGCGCAGGAACACGCGAGCGACTGCGCTCTTACGGCGGCCTGTTCCATAGTAATGTTGCTGGGTTGCCATACTGAGTCCCAAAGATTAGTGCGGAAAAGTCAGGCGTGAGGAACGAGCAGATCGATCGGCTGCTGAGCCTGATGCGGATGCTGAGCGCCGGCATACACTTTCAGCTTGCGATACATATCACTGCCCAATGGACCTTTCGGCAGCATGCCCTTCACCGCTTTTTCGATAATGCGCGCAGGAAACTGCGACTGCAACTTGGTGAACGTAGCGGTTTTCAAATTGCCCACGTATTGGCTGTGGCGGTAGTACATCTTCTGCTCGGCTTTGCGGCCTGTTACGCGCACCTTCTCGGCATTGATGACCACAATGAAGTCGCCCGTATCGACGTGCGGGGTATATTCAGGTTTATGCTTGCCGCGCAAACGACGGGCAATCTCGACGGCCAGGCGACCTAGTACCTTGTCGGACGCGTCGATGACATACCAATCGCGCTTCACTTCATGCGACTTGGCTGAAAAGGTTTTCATCCAAAAATTCCTAGACTCAACGGTGTTCCAGAACCAGAAAAGGCGCTGGACTTGCGGAAAGGCGCGGATGTTACGGGAACTATTAGTGCCTGTCAAATAAGGGCATTTATGCAGCTGGCACAATCTCTGAGATGACAGCGCGACGCAGAATTCGGGAATAACATCCGTTCCAGCATATAATTTTGTCTTTGCATCAACTTACTCTCGCGCCTGGCGGCGAACCGCCAAGCCTCTATGCGCAGACTCTGGCTTATCTTCGCTCAGGCGACAACGGTCGCGCTAGCGCTCCTCTTAGTCATCCAAACGCTGCGGCCGGACCTGCTTCCGATACGCGTAGCCGGCGGTATCGTTGCAATTCGCGAGGCCAAAGAGAATAACAGCGTAAAGGAACTCGACTCGTCCACCCGGCCGCGATCGTCATATAGCTTGGCGGCGCGAAGGGCCATGCCCTCGGTGGTCAATATCTTCACCAGTAAAGAGGTCAAGCTTCCACGCCACCCGTTCATGGATGATCCAGTGTTCCGGCGTTTCTTCGGGGATCAATTCGATGGCGAGACGCAGCGCACGGCAAGCCTAGGTTCCGGTGTCATCGTTGGCCCTGACGGATATATCCTCACCAATCACCATGTCGTGGAAGCCGCGGACGAGATCGAGATCGCTCTGAACGATGGCCGCCAGGCGCGCGCAAAAGCGGTGGGCACCGATCCGGAAACCGACCTCGCCGTCCTAAAAGTCGAGCTCAAAAATCTTCCCGCAGTGACCTTCGGCCGGCTCGAGCAGGTCAGCGTCGGCGACGTGGTCCTGGCGATCGGCAATCCGTTCGGCGTCGGGCAAACGGTCACGATGGGTATCGTCAGTGCGCTCGGACGCTCGCATCTCGGGATCAACACGTTTGAAAATTTCATCCAGACCGATGCTGCCATCAATCCCGGCAATTCCGGCGGCGCATTGGTGGACGAGAACGGCAACTTGATCGGCGTCAACACCGCTATCTATTCGCGCAGCGGCGGCTCGATGGGCATCGGCTTCGCGATCCCGGTGAGTCTTGCTCGTCAGGTGATGGACCAGATCATAGCCACTGGGTCGGTAACGCGGGGTTGGATCGGCGTGGAGGTCCAAGACATCACGCGTGAACTGGCCGATTCGTTCAAGTTACCTGATACCAAAGGCGTGTTGATCGCTGGCGTCGTGCGAGCTGGTCCAGCCGACAAGGCTGGGGTAAAGCCCGGCGACATCCTCGTCGAAGTCGACAGCAAACCAGTATCCGACTCTTCTGCCATGCTTAATCTGGTTGCGAACGCGGAACCGGGCAAGATGGCGACCCTTAAACTTCTTCGTAACGGCGCGCCCGTGAGCGTTAAGCTTCTCGTAGGCAAGCGCCCCAAACCAAAGCCACGACCGGAAGAAGAAGAGGAATAGCGCACACGGTCGCGAAGCACTTCTCGTCTGGCGCCATCGCGCCGTCGCCTTACTCTTTCTGCAGCTCGGATCCGGGCTCCTTACGCGGCGCGATGAACGACGCCACAAAAATCCCGACCTCGTAGAGCAGGCACAACGGTAGCGCCAGCAATATCTGGGAGGTGACATCGGGCGGCGTCACAACCGCGGAGATGATGAAGGCGCCGACGATGATGTAGGGGCGAATGCTCCTGAGTTTCGCGACAGTCACCATTCCCATTCGTACCAGGATGACTACCACCACCGGCACCTCGAAAGTCACCCCGAATGCGATGAACATGTTCATCACGAAGCTCAAATACGTTCCGATATCGGGCATCCACTCGACGCCTTCGGGTGTAAAGGTCTGCATCACGCGAAAAACGGTAGGAAACACGGCGAAGTAGGCGAAGCCCATACCGCAAAAAAACAGTGCCGTGCTGGCGATGATCAGCGGAGCGACCAGGCGTTTCTCATGGATGTACAACCCGGGCGCGATGAACGCGTAGGCTTGGTAGAGAAGAAACGGCAAGGTGGCGACGACCGCCGATAGGAACGTAACTTTGAACGGGATGAAAAAGGGAGAGGTGATCTCCGTCGCAATCATTCGCCCGCCTTTGGGGAGCTGGGCGAGAATCGGTTGCGAGATGATGTGGTAGATGTCCTTGGACCACGGCACGAGGCATAGAAACACTACGGTCACGGCAATGAGCGACCAGAGCAGGCGATTGCGCAGCTCGATAAGATGGGACAGGAAGGTTTCCTGCAGCTGCTCGTTTTCGCTCACGGTTTATTCAGATGAAGCGTGCGGCCGATCGGCATGGCGTACGCGTTTTGGAAAGGTGCTCAGTGCTGCTGCGGGGCTGGACGTGCGGCGTTAGGATCTAGGCCAAGCTCCAACTGCGGCGATGGGACTTCGTCCACGTGATTCTCATGCGGCGCATCGCTGTGCTTCACCGCTTCGCTGTGTGGTTGCGCTTCGCTGTGTGGTTGCGCTTCGCTGTTAGACGAATCCGCATGCGGTGCATCTGGCGTCAAAGGACTGATCCCGAACTGCGTAGCGGCCGCCGAAGCCGTGACTTCTTGCTCTCCCACTACCGCAGGCGTTGGCTCCGGGATAGCAGTTCCCATATGGGGAGGGGAGAATCCAGCCGACGTCTGGCGAAGCTCCTGTTCGGTCCTTTCCAGCTCGGCACCGGTCTCTTTTAAATCGGCCTGAACCTCTTTGAACTGCTGCTGCGCCTCATCGACCTGCGTCCTGACGTTGTGCTCGATCGAGCGCGCGGCATCTTCAACTGAGGTCTTGAGATCTTTAAGCTCGCTCGCTTCGATCTCGCGATTGATGTCGGACTTCACTTCCGCCACATAGCGTTGAAATCTTCCGAGCAACAAACCGGCGGTGCGCGCAACGCGAGGAAGCCGCTCCGGTCCGATTACGACCAGAGCTACGCCACCGATTACAACCAACTCCCAAACGCTGAAATCGAGCACTCGACTGATCCGCTGGTAACAGGATGGCCAATCAGAACTGGCTCTTGTCCTTGACTTCGCCGTCCACGGTCTTGGCGACAGCTGAATGCTCCAGCGTCCCAGTCCCCGCCGGCTGCGTTTTCTCGTCCTCGGGCTTCATACCGTCTTTGAAACCCTTTACCGCGCCGCCGAGATCGGTGCCGAGGTTACGTAATTTCTTTGTGCCGAAGATCAAAACCACGACGACCAGCACGATCAACCAATGCCAAATGCTGAAGGATCCCATCTGATGCTCCTCTCAAATATCTGTACGTCTTGGGCGCGGCAACATGGCGCCGAGCTGTTCGGCCCCACCGATAACGTGCAAGTGGATGTGCCCCACCTCTTGCTGTCCGATGCGCCCTGTGTTCATGATCAATCGAAAGCCGTCCGGTGAGCCCTGCTCACGTGCGAGCTTCGGTGCCAATACCATCATCTTGCCGAGTAGCGATTGGTGCTGATCCGCAATCTCCATCATAGAAGCAATGTGCACCTTCGGAATGATCATGAAGTGCACAGCCGCTAAAGGATTGATGTCGTGGAATGCCAGCACGTCGGCGTCTTCGTACACTCTACGCGCTGGAATCTCGCCTCGCACGATCCGGCAGAAAATACAATTGAGGTCCTGCATGCCGCGTTAAGTCTCTCGTTTAGTCGGTCGAGAACAGGCGCGTGCGCCTTCGCGGTGAACGGTAACTAATAAATCAGCAATCAACTCGCGTTGCGCAGCTGTCGCCGGTTACGCACCGCTTCCGCGCGACGCCTTTTCATCGATGCCCGAGATACCTTCCCGACGACTGAGCTCGGCCAGTACGTCGTCCGGCCCCAGCCCATGAAAGCTCAACATCACCAGCGTGTGGAACCACAAATCCGCAGTCTCGCGCACAAGATGGAGTCTATCACCCTCTTTCGCGGCCAGCAGCGTCTCCACGGCCTCTTCGCCTACCTTCTTCAGGATAGCGTCGTTGCCCTTGGCGAACAGCCGCGCCACATACGAGCTGTCAGGGGCTGCACTCTTGCGCGACTCGATCGTCTGGGCAAGTCGGGACAAAATCGAAGGGTCGGACATAGCACTCCGCAGCGCATTCGCGCTATTTACGGTAGATCTCTTGCGGATCGCGGAGCACCTCATCCGTGATCGCCCAGCGTCCGCTGTCGAAACGCCGGAAGAAGCACCGCTCGCGACCGGTGTGGCAGGCAATACCGCCTTGCTGCTCGACCATGACGAGCACGACGTCGGCGTCGCAGTCCAGGCGCACCTCCCGCACTTTCTGCAGGTTGCCGGATTCTTCGCCCTTGTGCCATAAGCGGTTGCGCGAGCGCGACCAATAGTGCGCCTCGCCCGACGCAACTGTACGCATCAGCGCTTCGCGATTCATCCACGCGACCATCAATACCCGTCCGTTATCGGCGTCCTGCGCAACCGCGGGCACCAGGCCGTCTGCCTGCCAGGCGATTTCATTCAACCATGAGGTGTCCGACCCGGAGCCGGATTGATCGGAAGTCATTGCCTCACCTCCACTCCGCACGCCGCCATGTGCGCTTTTGCTTCGCGCACGGAAAATTCGCCGTAATGGAAAATGCTCGCAGCCAGTACCGCATCTGCCAGTCCATCGCGAACGCCTTCGACGAAATGCTCTAGGCTGCCGACACCGCCGCTCGCGATGATCGGTATGTCAAGCGCACGAGAGAAAGCGCTGGTCAGAGGGATATCGAAGCCATGCCGCGTGCCGTCGCGGTCCATGCTGGTCAGCAAAATCTCGCCCGCACCCAACGCCTGTACGCGACGTCCCCATTCCAACGCGTCGATCCCGGTGCCACGGCGTCCGCCATGGGTGAAGACTTCCCAGCGAGGTGCCTCGACACCGGCAACGCGCTTGGCGTCGACCGCCACGACGATGCATTGCGATCCGACTTTCGCGCTCGCCTCTGCCACGAGATCGGGATTTTGTACGGCTGCGGTGTTGATGCTGACTTTGTCGGCGCCCGCATTGAGCAGATCGCGGACATCGGACACCGATCGGATGCCGCCGCCCACTGTCAATGGGATGAAAACTTGCGCGGCTACCGCCTCGATCATCTCGAAGATCAGCCCGCGCTCGTCCGAGCTCGCGGTGATGTCGAGGAAGCACAGTTCATCCGCACCTTGCTCGTCGTAGCGCCGGGCGATTTCGACCGGATCGCCGGCGTCGCGCAGGCTGACGAAATTGACGCCTTTGACGACACGGCCGCCGGTAACGTCCAGACAAGGAATGATGCGTTTCGCAAGTGCCATGATGAGTTAGATAAGGATGCGCGCGCGCATTCGCGAGGGCCGACGCTTAATAACCGGTGGTTGACCGTTGGTCGGCAATAGCTGCGAGGCGTATCTCGCGTAGATCTGCCTGGCCGACTAGGCGGGTCTGTTGGACTGATCCCCTAGCGCGTCCGCCAGCCTCTGCGCTTCGGCAAAATTGAGCGAGCCTTCGTAGATCGCGCGCCCGGTGATCGCGCCCATGATGCCTTCGGACTCCGCTTCGCAAAGCAGTTTGATGTCGTCCAGATTGGTAATGCCGCCGCTGGCAATCACCGGAACGGACAGCGCGCGCGCAAGCTCGACCGTCGCGGCAGTGTTGAGCCCGGTCAACATGCCGTCTCGGCCGATGTCGGTGTGGATGATCGCTTCCACGCCATATTCCTGAAATCGCTTCGCCAAGTCGAGCACGTCGTGGCCGGTCAGCTTGGACCAGCCTTCCACTGCAACCTTGCCGTCTTTCGCATCGAGGGCAACCATGACGTGGCCTGGAAACGCGTAACACGCGTCATGCAAGAAACCGGGCGTTTTGACCGCAGCGGTCCCCACGATGATGTAGCTGACGCCATCGTCCAAGTAGCGCTCGATGGTGTCGAGGTCGCGGATGCCCCCGCCCAACTGCACCGGTATTTCGTCGCCGACCTCTGCGATGATGCTCTTGATGGCGTTCTCATTCTTCGGCTTGCCCGCGAACGCGCCGTTCAAATCCACCAAATGCAATCTGCGCGCACCCTGATCTATCCAGTGGCGCGCCATTGCCGCCGGATCCTCGGAGAACACCGTTGCACCGTCCATCACGCCCTGTTTCAAACGCACGCAATGGCCATCTTTCAGATCAATCGCCGGAATGATCAACATGGCACAAGAGAGGAGAAGGGATCCCGAAGACGGGTTTAGACAGGGGAGGTGGGGTCAATATCCATGTATCGCCGAAACATCATACATCAGTCTTTGCAGGCGGAAAAAGGCCCATCACATCACACGCCGAGCAGCGGAATCTCGAACGCGCTATCCGACACCGCACAGGTGCCGTCCCACGCCACGAAATTCGACAACAACTGCAGCCCTGCTGCCTGGCTTTTCTCCGGATGGAACTGCACCGAGAACAGGTTGTTTCGCGCAACCGCACAGGTAAACGCGAACGGATATTCGCTGTAGCCAGCGACTATAGATCGATCGACCGGCACCGGGTAATAGCTATGGACAAAATAGAATCGCGTGGCTTGCTCGATCCCCAGCCACAGCGGATGCACGCCGGTTTGGTAGACCTCGTTCCAGCCCATGTGGGGAACCTTCAGCTTGTCGCCGCGTGAATCGACCATCCGCTGCGCCGGAAAGCGCGCCACCGTCCCTGCCAACAAGCCGAGCCCCGGCACATCGCCTTCTTCGCTGCTATCGAACAGCATCTGCAGGCCGATGCAGATTCCGAGAAACGGTTTCGTGCGAGCGGCTTCCATGACCGCGGGACGTAAGCCCCGCGCATCCAGCTCCCGCATGCAATCGGGCATTGCGCCCTGGCCGGGGAATACGACGCGCGTAGCAGCGCGAACGTCTGCCGAATCGCTCGACACGACGACATTGCATCCGGGCGCAACATGCTCCACGGCCTTGGCGACCGAGCGCAGATTGCCCATTCCGTAGTCGATAACGACGATGTCGATCATAGAGCGTGTTTGGAAATTTGCGGCACCGGTTCTACAGGCTGCCCTTGGTCGAGGGCAGGATCCCTTCCATCCGAGGATCCAGTTCCACCGCCATGCGCAACGCCCGGCCAAACGCCTTGAACGCGGTCTCCGCCTGGTGATGCGCGTTCTCACCCTTGAGGTTGTCGATGTGCACCGTCGCGTTAGCGTGGTTCACGAACCCCTGAAAAAACTCGTGTATGAGATCGACATCGAATTCGCCGATAAGCGCGCGCGAAAATTTGATGTTGAAGTCGAGGCCGGGCCGACCTGACAAGTCGATCACGACGCGAGACAGCGCTTCATCGAGCGGAACATAAGCGTGCCCGTAACGGCGCAAACCTTTCTTGTCGCCAACCGCACGTGCGACGGCTTGTCCCAATGAGATCCCAACGTCTTCCACGGTGTGATGCGCATCGATGTGAAGATCGCCGGTCGCCTTGATCTCGAGGTCGAACATACCGTGGCGGGCGACCTGATCCAGCATGTGATCGAAAAAACCGATGCCAGTCGCCAGCGAGGAGCGCCCGGTACCATCGAGATTGACGTTGACGCTGATCTGGGTTTCCAGCGTGTTGCGAGTAATTTGAGCCTGGCGCATGGGGGAGAGGAAAAGTAAGCGAAGAGCGGTCAAGCCGCCTGCAGCAGGCTTGCCCGCAGCGCGTCTACAAACTGATCATTTTCAGCGGGGGCACCCACGGTTACTCGCAAACAATCTATGAGCTGCGGATGTGATGCACTGAGGTTTTTGATCAGTACGCCGCATTGTTTGAGCCCTGCGAAAATCGCATCGGCGCGCGGCACCGCGAACAAAATAAAGTTTGCATCGCTCGGGAACGCCCGCACATCGGGTAGCGTCGCCAGTGCATCCGCGAGACGCGCGCGCTCGCTGCGAATGCTGGCCGCTTGCAATTCCAACACAGCTTGCTCTCCGAGCACGTACGCCGCAATCGATTGCGTGAGGACGCTGACATTATAGGGCAGGCGCAATTTGTCGAGCTCGTTGAGCCATTCGGAGCGGCCGAACAACATCCCCAGCCGCAACCCGGCGAGTCCGAGCTTGGACAAGGTGCGCATCACCAGCACATTCGGATAGTGAGCGAGCTCCGGCAAAAAGCTGCTGCCGGCGAACGGATGGTACGCCTCATCGATAACGACCAGACCGGGCGCGGCTTCAATCACCGCGCGAATCGCATCGGCGTCGAACAAGTTGCCGGTCGGATTGTTTGGATACGCAATGAACACCAGCGCGGGTTGATGCTGGCGCGTTGCCGCCAGCAGCGCTGCCCCGTCGAGCATAAAGTCGTCCTGCAGTGGCACCCCGATGTAGCGCAGGCCAGCGAACGTAGCGATCATCTTGAACATGACGAACGATGGCTCGACGCTCAACAGCGCGGCGCCGGGACGATTCACGGCGAGCGCGCACATCTGAATCAGCTCGTCCGAGCCGTTACCCAACAACACGTCGATCTCGGTTGGGACATTCATCACCTCACGGATGCGTGCCTTCAGCGCAGCAGCGCCTGCGTCGGGGTAGCGATTCAGATCCGCCTGCGAGGCAAGCCGGGCGATTTCTTCCCGCATCGATGCGGGTAAGGAATGCGGATTCTCCATCGCGTCGAGCTTGATCAGGCCGCGACTGTCCGGCACGTGGTAGGCGGCGAGCGCACGAACGTCTGCGCGGATCACCGCTGCCGGCGTTTTCTGTGGCGGTGTCGAATTATCCATGTAGACGAAACTCCGCAGAGCTGGCGTGCGCGGACAGCCCCTCGCCCCTGGCAAGCTCTGCTGCAATTCGGCCGAGCTTGCGCGCACCGTCGCGAGATACGTGAATGATGCTCGAGCGCTTCTGAAAATCGTACACGCCCAGCGGCGACGAAAAACGTGCGGTGCGCGCCGTGGGCAAGACGTGATTCGGCCCGGCGCAATAGTCTCCCAAGGCTTCTGAAGAATATTTCCCGATGAAGATCGCACCGGCGTGTTTGATCTTCGGCAGCAGACGTTCCGCGTCGTCCACGGATAATTCCAGATGTTCGGGCGCGATGCGATTGGAGATCTCGCACGCTTCGTTCAAATCCTTCACGAGGATCAGCGCGCCGCGTCCGGACAGGGAGGCTGCGATGATGTCCTTGCGCGGCATGTTCGCGAGTTGCCGGGTGATGCTTGCCTGCACGGCATCGATGAATTTGCGATCGGGGCAGAGCAGAATCGCCTGCGCCATTTCATCGTGCTCGGCTTGCGAGAACAGATCCATCGCCACCCAATCGGGCTCGGAGTGGCCGTCGCAGATGATCAGGATTTCGGATGGACCGGCGACCATGTCGATGCCGACGACGCCGAACACACGTCGTTTTGCGGCCGCCACGTAGGCGTTACCGGGTCCGACGATTTTGTCGACCGATGCAATCGATTCGGTACCGTATGCCAGCGCGGCCACTGCTTGGGCGCCCCCGATTGTGTAGACCTGATCGATGCCACAGATCGCCGCGGCGGCAAGCACGAGGTCGTTGCGCTCTCCGTTCGGCGTCGGCACCACCATCGCAATCTCGCGCACACCCGCAACGCGAGCCGGTATTGCGTTCATCAGAACCGTGGACGGATACGAAGCTTTGCCGCCTGGGACGTAGATTCCGACGCGATCGAGCGGCGTCACTTGCTGTCCGAGGCGCGTGCCGTCGTCTTCGACGTAGCTCCACGATTTGCTGACCTGCCGCTCGTGATACGCGCGAATGCGACCGGCGGCCTGTACCAGCGCGTCACGCTGTGTATCGGGCAAGGCGGCGAACGCGCGTTCGAGATCCGCCTTGGGCAGCTTGAGCTCCTGCGCAGATGCGACCTCGAGATGATCGAACCGGCACGTGTAATCGAGCACAGCGGCATCGCCACGTTGCTTCACGTCGGCCAGGATCGCCGCTACCGCTTCGTCGATACCCGCATCTTGCGTGTTCTCGAATGCCAGCAGCCGTCGCAGCTGCGCATCGAAATCCGGGCTCGCGCTATCGAGCAGATTAATGAGCGGCATGGGCGGATGCCGGCTGAATGGCGGAAGCGAGCGCGGCCAGTAGCGGCTGAATGACGTCGTCTTTGAGCTTGAGTGCCGCCTGGTTGACGATCAGTCGTGCGCTGATCGGCATGATTTCCTCGACCGCGACCAGGTTATTCGCCCGCAGCGTGTTACCCGTGCTCACCAGATCGACGATAACGTCCGCCAAGCCGACCAGAGGGGCGAGCTCCATCGAGCCGTAAAGCTTGATCAGGTCCACGTGCACGCCTTTGCCGGCGAAATGCTCGCGTGCCGTTCGCAAGTATTTAGTGGCAACGCGCAGCCTCGCACCCTGCTTCACGGCGCCCGCGTAATCGAAACCCTGCGGCACCGCGACCATCATGCGGCACTTGGCGATCTGCAAATCCAGCGGCTGATAAACGCCCTGCAAACCTTGCTCGTGCAGCACGTCTTTGCCTGCGATGCCGAGGTCGGCCGCGCCATACCGACCGTAGGTCGGTACATCCGACGCACGCACGATGATGATGCTGACGTCCTTGCGATTGGTCGCGATGATCAGACGCCGCGAGGTTTCCGGATCCTCGCTCGGCGTGATGCCGGCTGCGCGTAGCAGGGGCAACGTTTCGCTGAAGATGCGCCCTTTCGATAGAGCGATGGTGATGCTGTTCACGGGTGATGGCCTTGCCTAAAGTTGGATTCTACCGCACCGCAGTGCGTTCTCGGGACAACCGTGGAGGCGGGAAGATCGCTCAGGTAGCTAGGCGGATCGCATGGCCCTTGGCAGATCGCCCCGCGTTCGGCAGATGGCAGCCGCGCGGTCGGAGGCAAGCCGCGCTCAGCTCGTACGCCGAATGCGCGCACCGAGCTGCGAGAGCTTCTCCTCGATACATTCGTAGCCGCGATCCAAGTGATAGACACGATCGACTATCGTCTCGCCACCGGCCACCAATCCCGCCAGCACGAGACACGCCGAAGCACGCAGGTCGGTGGCCATGACGCCCGCACCGTCCAAGCTCGGCACCCCGCGAACTACTGCAGTATTGCCGTCGACCTCGATATCGGCGCCGAGGCGCCGCAGTTCCTGCACGTGCATGAACCGGTTTTCGAAGATCGTCTCGGTGATCGACGAGGTGCCTTGCGCGACGGTATTCAACGCCATGAACTGCGCTTGCATGTCCGTTGGAAACGCCGGATAGGGCGCGGTGCGCAGATCGACCGCGCGCATCGGCCCGTTAGCGCGGAGGCTCAACCAATCGGAACCGCGTTCGATGATCGCCCCCGCATCGGCCAGCTTGTTGAGAACGGCGTCAAGCGTGTTGGGCCGCGTATCCTTGAGACGGATATCACCGCCGGTGGCTGCCGCAGCGACGAGGAACGTCCCGGTTTCGATGCGATCGGGCATTACTCGATACGTTGCGCCATGCAGACGCTCGACGCCTTCGATCGTGATCACCGGACTGCCATGGCCGCTGATGCGCGCGCCCATCGCGTTCAGACAATCGGCGAGATCGACGACTTCCGGTTCGAGCGCCGCATTCTCGATGACCGTAGTGCCTTCGGCCAGCGTTGCGGCCATCATAAGATTCTCGGTGCCGGTGACGGTGACCACGTCAGCGACGATTCGCGCGCCCTTCAAACGCTTGGCAGCCGCGTGGATGTAGCCGTGCTCGATCGAGATCTCGGCACCCATCGCCTGCAGGCCTTTGATGTGCTGGTCAACCGGACGCAAGCCGATCGCGCACCCGCCGGGTAGCGACACGCGCGCCTCGCCGAAGCGCGCAAGCAAAGGGCCGAGCACAAGGATCGACGCGCGCATCGTCTTGACCAGCTCGTAGGGCGCGACCGGATTGTTGAGCTGAGCAGCAGTCAGGCTCACGCCGAGCCGCTCGTCGAGCGACACTTCAACTCCCATCTGCGCCAGCAAAGACAGCGCGGTGGTGACATCGCGAAGATGCGGGACGTTCTGTACCTGCAGCGTGTCCGAAGTGAGAATAGCTGCGCAGAGAATCGGCAATGCAGCGTTCTTCGCGCCGGAAATGCGGATCTCTCCGTTCAGCGGCTGGCCGCCCTGAATCAAAAGCTTGTCCATTACGAGCGAGCCGAAAACACGCGAGCGTCGCTGCAGCAGACGTACGACGTAGCCGTATCCATCGGCGCGATCAAGCCTGCCGCGCGGCCCAGTCCTGCGGCGTCAATGTTTGCATCGACAGCGCGTGGATCTCTTCGCGCATCCGATCGCCGAGCGCCTGGTAGACGAGCTGATGGCGCTTGACCGGCGATTTGCCGTCGAACGCAGCGCTCACGATCACCGCTTCGAAGTGATGGCCATCGCCGCTCACTTTCACGAACTCACAAGTCAGGTTGTCTTCGATATAGCGTTTGACGTCTTCCGGCGCGACCACGGTGCTCTCCTCGATCCAATGCAATATGGTGAAGCCAGCGGTGCTGACTCGACCTTCAGTGGCGCAGCTTATACCCGCTCGTCAGAAGCCGCACACTCCAGATCGAGAGCACCAGCAAAGCGCCCGCGACCACAGCGAGACTTACGTAGGGCGCAACGTCGCTGACACCGAAAAAACCGTAGCGAAACCCATCCACCATGTAGAAGAATGGATTCAAGTGAGATGCGTGCTGCCAGAACGGCGGCAGCGACTTGACCGAATAGAACACGCCGGCCAAGAATGTGAGCGGGATGATGATGAAGTTCTGGAATGCCGCGATCTGATCGAACTTGTCCGCCCAGATACCGGCGATGATGCCCATCGCACCCAGGATACCGCCGCCCAGCACAGCGAAGGCTAACGCCCACAACGGATGTTGAATGTGCAGGTCGGCGATGAACGCCGTTACGATAAGGACGCCCAGGCCCACCGCGACACCGCGCACGATCGCCGCGAGGACGTACGCCAAAAAGATTTCCAACGCGGTTAGCGGTGTCAGTAAAACGAAGATGAGGTTGCCGGTGATCTTCGACTGGATCAGGCTCGATGAGCTGTTCGCAAAGGAGTTCTGCAGCAAAGACATCATCGCCAGGCCCGGTGCGAGAAAGCTGGTGTAGCTCACGCCCTCGAATACTTGCACGCGCGACTCCAGCGCATGCGAGAAAATCAACAGATACAACAGCGAGCTGATGATAGGCGCGCCGATGGTTTGGAAGCTCACCTTCCAAAACCGCAGCAGCTCTTTGTAGAGCAGCGTGAGAAAGCCCGCATCCATCGCCTATGTTTCCCTGGTGTTCAAACGTGCACGCGAGTGGTGACGCATCATTGCTTGTGCATCATCTGCACGAACACATCTTCCAGATCGGCTTGCAGCACTTCGAGCTCGAGGATCTCGCTGCCCGACGCGCGCAACTGCGACAGGACCGATTCGATCTGCGCGTAGCTTTCTACGGCGAGGACGTGGCCGTCCGCTTCTGTGCCGATGACAAAACTGGCCAGCGCGTCGGGTATGCGATCGGGTGTCAGCCGTAATCGCAGTCGCACGCCCGAAACCCCGCGCAGCAAATTGTGCGTCGTATCGAGCGCTACCACGCGGCCGTGTTTCAGCATCGCGATCCGGCTGCACAGCGCTTCCGCTTCTTCCAGATAGTGCGTGGTCAGCACGATGGTGTGGCCCGCCTGATTCAACTGGCGCACGAAGCGCCACAGGGCCTGTCGCAGCTCCACGTCGACGCCCGCTGTCGGCTCATCCAGAATGATCACCGGCGGCTTGTGCACGAGCGCCTGCGCGACCAGCACACGACGCTTCATGCCGCCGGAGAGTTGCCGCATGTTGGCGTCGGCCTTCTCGGTGAGGTCCAGGTGCGCGAGAATTTCGTCGATCCAAGCATCGTTGTGGCGCAATCCGAAATAACCGGATTGCAGGCGCAGAGTTTCGCGAACGGTGAAGAAGGGATCGAACACCAGCTCCTGCGGTACGACACCCAGCGCACGTCTGGCCAGACGATAATCGGCGACGACGTCGTGGCCCATCACGCGCAAGCTGCCGCTGTCTGCGCGAGATAGTCCTGCCAATATGCTGATGAGCGTGGTTTTGCCGGCGCCGTTGGGACCTAGCAGGCCGAAGAACTCGCCGGGACGGATTTCGAGACTGACGCCGTCGAGCGCCTGTACCGAAGCGAAGCGCTTCTGTACGGATTGCACTTCGATTGCGGGGGTCACTTGCTGGAGCTCAGATGCTGTCGTCAAGTCCGGAGAAGGCTCAGGCCGCCGGGATCAGCTGCTCGAGTTCGTACAGTGCGATCAGCGTCTTCAAGTTCTCGGTGAAGTTTGCGAAGCGGATGTGCCGGCCTTGCGTCGACGCGTCTCGTGTCCACTCCAGCATGAGGCCCACTGCGGAAGAGTCCGCCTGCGTCACCCCGGAGAAGTCGACGAGAATATCGCTGCCCTGAAATTGCTTTTTCGCATCCTCGAGCAGAACCGGCGCGGTGTCCAACGTGACCGGCCCCTGGATGGTATAGCGGCCATTCGCAAAGGCAATCATCGCCGGGTGCCGCGGCTACTGCGTTTTCTTGGCACCGGGCGGGGCTGGCGCGTTCTTGTCCTGCAAAGACTTGATCAAACCATCGATGCCGTTTTGCCGAATTTCTTCCGAGAACGTGTTGCGATACGTCGTCACCAAGCCGACGCCGCCGACCGTCACGTCATAGATCTTCCA